>CAXHBZ010000001.1:0-17606 GCA_964015215.1 uncultured Candidatus Poseidoniales archaeon
AACGTCTTTTTCCGTGTTTTTACCTCTGGATACACCCTTCATCCAAAACTCATTAATCGAAGAAAAACCTCTGTCTAAGGAATCGGTAAACGCATCATACAGTACAGTTTCCCATCCCGTCTGAGCGCATACTTGTGCTATCCCTGAACCCATAGTCCCGGCACCAATCACAGCGACTCTGCGTACGGTCACATGGCCTCGTAGAGCATTAAAGAAATAAGACGTACTCAAGCTTCACGCCCATATGCGGCAAGAGCCGACTGAAACAGCCTCTGCCGAGGGACGTCATGCTCCAAGAAGCAAGTAAACGGCGCGACGTCCTTTAGAAGCTCAATCGCAGAGACATAAGCACCGTAGATGAACGGGTCTGCCTGTTCCACTGGAGGTATCATTATCCCCAGCTTCTCCAGTCCTTTACGCGTGTCCTCATCCCAAATAGAATATGTGTGGTGAGTAAAGTGCAGATAAGCAGATAATCTATTGATATCGGATTTGGCCTTATCAGTCAGACTTTCTATCAGTAAGGTATCAGGATACCTGATTGCATACAAGGATAGCATTACTTCTCTCTGTGTTTCCTCTCTCCACATTCTCTTTGGAAGACCCATCCAGTCATCGATTTGGTCTAGCATCTCAGGAGTATAAGGCCTCCTTACTGTGTACAGCAGGTTTTCGTAAGTTTCCGGATTTTGTTCCTCAGAGTGATGATGCTTGGCAAAGTAATCAGTAAGATGCTCAAAAAAATGAGCGCACTTATCCTTGTCAAAAACCGATAGTGAGTGGAATTGCATCGATTCCACCTAACCTCTCCACTCGCGGTATTGGATCCATTCTTTCTTCATGTATTCGTTCACTAGCTTATCCTCGTCTTCATCTGATGGCAAAACACCCGATAGGTACTCTTGGTACTCGTCATCTGTTCCTTCGAACAAATCTCCGTGAACTGTGTAATTCTGTCCTGCGTACTTGCCTATACCCCTCTTGAACTTGTCAGACGGTATGTAGAGCTCCGGTTCACCCTCCTTTCTGGACTTGCTTATTCTCACCATCTCCTTCCTTAACTCCTCGAAGTATAGCTCCCTACTTGCCTCATTCAGGTGCTCCCTGTCTGCTTCGTTATCAGACTCCCTCTCGTCATATCTCCCCTTGATTCCATAGACGTAGGCCCACTGGGCGCTGGTTGAATCATCGGTACCGAATAAATCCAAGCCAGTGCTGACCCATTTGTTGATGTATTTTTGCAACAGTGCTATCGGAATTACTCCCTGTTTGACGATTCTCCTGAGTCCGTTGGCTCCAGTACCTAGGTGGAAAGACTCCTCCTTTAGCATAGGGCCCATACTCGCCGCCAATGGCTTGAATGATGATGTGCTCAACATCTTGAGTTGGTATTTGCCGTCTCGGTCAATAAAATGCGTGAAACAGAAAAAATCCAACCAGTGGTCGATGGGCTCGTTGAATGAGCCTAGGATTCTGGTTCCCTCTTGGGCATTTCTCTCCAGGAGCTTCGATGCCTCTCTAACACCCTGCTCGCCGAAGAATGTGCAGAGTAGATATGCCATCTGCCATCCGTGACGCTGTTCTTCACACATGATTCTCAAGGCCGATTTTCTGTCATATTCTGTCGGCGCAGAGGCTAGCAGGTGGTTTTGTTGTTCAACACTAGCGAATTCTGTGTCTCCCTGTACACTTACCATGTTGATGATTGCGTCCATGATATTTTGTTGTGGGATTTGCATTCTTCGATTCCATTTGGGCATCCCTCGGAAGTCTCCAAACTCAATCTCATTTCCCGCGGTGTCCCAGTCAAACTTGATGTCGAACCTGTAATCCCCCAACCACGATGGGTCGAAACCAATTCTGGTTTGCCATTCGCTGAAGTCGTTTATCCAAGACTCAAAGTTTTGACTGTAACTTTCCACTATCTCAGTATCTGCCATGGGCCTCGCTGGGATAACAGGTATATCAAACGACGTATCGGAAAATCCGCAAAAATGAAATTAGTTTCCTTCGAATCTTGGAGTTTTTGTTTCCACGTAGGCCTTTATGCCCTCCTTGGCGTCACTGGACTGGAATAGATCAGATTGCAGTTCTCTTTCCAAAGCAAGGTGGTACTCCAGAGGGATTTCCAGCCCGCTTTGAACACTTCGCTTGATGTTACCTATTGCCTTGGAGGCGGCAAAAGGCAGAGTAAAGCGTCCTGAGTAATCTAGAACATCCTGACGGAATTCCTCCAAGCTCATCGAGTCATAAATATCGTGTACTAGATCCATTTCGCGTGACTCCTCAAAAGAGAATTTCCTTCCAGTTACCATTATTTCCATTGCCTTTGCCTTGCCCACGAGTCTCGACAGACGGGCTGTACCGCCTGTCCCAGCGAGTACACCGAGGGCTACCTCTGGGAGTCCAACCTGGAAATTACCCTTCCTTGCCACTCGTATGTCTGCAGCCATGGCTATCTCCAATCCTCCTCCCACCGTGTGACCATTTAGTGCCGCGATGACCAGCTTGGGTGTCTGCTCCAAACGAGATAGGGTTTCGTTTGCGTGGAGGCAAAAGAAGTATTTGTATCTGGGAGAAAGCTTGTTCAGGTACTTGATACTAGCACCTGCGGAGAAGAACTTCTCACCGTGACCCGTGATAAGAATAACAGAAACGTCATCATCAAATCTTGCACTAAGGATGGCATCATCAATATCATGCCACATCTCACGTGTGTACGTATTTACGGACGTTTTTCCTTCAGTGAGGGGTTCGCCTGCTGAGTCCGAGCAAAGCTCAATGACTGCTATTCCGTTCTCCGTTACTCCGTAGTTAACTAGATTGTTCTTCATTGGCTTAAGCTCGGGCCATGACGTCATGACCATTCCACTGGGGATTGTATTATCAATCAAACGGAGGGGAACATAGAATCAAACATCGCTGTCTGGGAATGACACCCCTCCTCCAGATTTTTTAACTACCTTCCATTGTTCAGAGATTTCTAAAGCCCGGTCACTCTGTTCCCACCAGTCTCTTCTGAGGGATTTCCTGAATGGCATTCTTGTGACTGTCCTCCCGTCTGACAATTTCTTCTTCCTCAACATAGCAAATTTTGTGATGGGCCAGAGCATCCTCCTCATCAGCCCCGGGTTGTACACCCATCGCATGAATTCCAGACCATCCCCCTTTTTCCGCTGATCTCTCATCCAATACCTTGCTACTAACTTGAATCCCCTGTCTCCGATACGATTCATCAGAAACCTATTGGTGGCGCTTATTTTTATTAGCGGCACAAGTCTTTCTCTGACCTCAGACTCATAGTCACACTCTCCCAGGATAGATTTTGCCGCTAAAACGCCACTAGTTATTGCGTACCTCATGCCAAAGCCCCACATGAAGTCTTGAAGTCCTCCTGCTTCGCCGACATAATATCTGCCGTCATGGAAATACTTGTCTGGCAGGGAAAAGTCGCCTTTCCCACCGACTCTTTTTATCGGTTTGCGATTGAGTTGATAATGACTTTCATACCATGCAATTGTTTCATTTAGGTACCTCCCACTTTTCTTCTGTTTACGCCACAGACAAGTACAAATCAAGCCAATGCCATCAATAATTATCAGATATGAATAGGCACCAGGGGCCAGCTTGTCGTTTAGCTGGAATGATACATGGTTAGGGTGATCAGTGTGAAAAATCTCTCCGAATGCTATAGCGCTGGAATCCTTCGGCCCCGCAGCTATTATCTGGCAATCCTTTGGATCTCTCTTTGAACGATAGTGGATCGTTGCCCCGGACTCTATCGCCATTCGCTTAAATCCCTGATCGATACAATGCTCATCCGTACCCCTCTCTACCACCCTGAAGGCTATCCCGTCCGTCACGGGCTGGGTAATTTCGTCATCAGGGTGGATTAAATCCACCTTGCTGAATGAGTCCGATTTGAACGAGTCAGGATCTAAACCCCACTCCCTCATTTCCTCAAAGAAGTCCTTACCTCCGGTCCAATTTTCCAACCCCTGAAAGTCACCATCGAATCTAGCGCCACTATCGCTCCTAATTTCGTGAACATGCACGTCATGACCACTTTTTGAAAGTAAAATGGCGGCTGATAGGCCCGAAAGACCAGCCCCGAGAATGTGTATCGGCTCACTTCTCACGAATATCCGACTGAAGTCATACGCTTCAACAGTTGGGTTGCATCCGGCGAATTCAAGTCTTATGTGGCAATGCGAGACTGTGTCAGTCCATATTTCAGTAGAGCCAGATAATCTCAATCCCGACTCTCTAAAATCAAAATTGGATGTTGATGGCTGTGGTAGCATTGTGTCATTTGTCGGTATCACTAGGGGGGTAGAGGATAACTCAGCAGTGGAGAGGTTAGAATTTGACTCGTGGGAGGAAAGACTTCCTGTCGTACTAAAAAACATTGCGAGGGAGGCGATGGAAGAGTTCGGAATCTCATCGGTTGTAATAGCTCACAGAACAGGGACAGTAATGCCGGCTGAACCGATAGTATGTATCCACGTTTCTTCTCCGCACAGAGCAGAGGGTTTCAAAGCCTGCTCCAGAATCATCGATGAATTAAAAATTCAGGCACCATTGTGGAAAAAAGAAGTTAGATCAGATGGAGAATTTTGGAAGTCTGGCCTTGGGTGAAACAGCCATCCTCTGCCTGTAGGACTCTTGCGCATTACCTAATAGCCAACACTGCATGGGATAATAGTATGAGCAGTACCACAGAAGCAATCGTTGACATCAGTCACAAGGAAGATGTATTCAGAGAGGCGACCGCAACTGGGTTTCTTAGACTGTCAGAGGAGAGCATTCGAGTCGTTTTGGACGGCAGGTCCGTCAAGGGAGATGTTAGAGAGGCCTCGAACGTCGCCGCCATTCTGGCAGTCAAGGAAACTCCTAGGACAATCCCGCATTGTCATCCCATTCCAATAGAAGGATGCTCTCTGAAATGGGATATCGAAGAATTTGGAATTAGGTGTACAGTGACTGTAATGACACACTGGTCCACAGGTGTTGAGATGGAGGCGCTATGTGGGGTTAGCGCCGCTCTTTTATGTGCTTTTGACATGTTGAAGTCGTTGGAAAAAGACGATCAGGGACAGTATCACGACACCTGTATCGAAGAAATCAGAGTCCTCAACAAGAAGAAAGGCAACCGCACAGTTGAATGACTACTTGCACGTCGCAGTAGCATGGCGACAGCAGACCTAGCCGACTTATTTCTAGAGGCCACGGAAGCAGCTGCTGTGGCCGCATCTCCATGGCGAGGAAAGGGAGATGGCAAGGCTGCGGACGGAGCGGCAGTTGAAGCCATGAGAGCAGTTTTTGACAAAGTACCATTTGATGGGAGAGTCGCAATAGGTGAGGGAGAGAGGGACGATGCCCCAATGCTATGGATTGGAGAGCCTCTGGGGTCCATGCAAGGACAAGTTGGCGCCCCGAAGATAGATATCGCAGTGGACCCCTTAGAATGTACAAACCACGTTGCGCACGACCTCCCAAATGCAATGGCAGTCCTCGCAGCCGCTCCCCGAGGATCCTTGTTGCACGCTCCCGACTGCTATATGGAAAAAATAGCAGGCTCGAGCGATTTAGTAGGGAAATTAAGCCTCGAAGCAGAAACATCGTACAATCTCGAGACGGCTAGCTCAGTACTTGGAAAAAGCCCATCAAAGCTTAACGTGGTGGTCATGGACCGACCGAGGCACGAGACACTGATCAGGGAGATCAAGGAATTTGGTGCAAATGTGGTACTAATCGGTGACGGGGATGTCTCAGCCGCCCTCAATGCAGCTGATTCAGAGTCTGACATCGACATGCTAATGGGAATCGGAGCCGCTCCTGAGGGAGTAATTACGGCAACCGCGTTGAGAGGACTGGGAGCGACTTTTCAAGGAAGACTCGTTTTCAAGAATGAAGGCCACAGGGAAAGGGCTGAAAGAATGATAGATGACGATATCGAGAGGATTTGGGAGAGAGATGAACTGTGTTCATCAGAAGATTCTATATTCATTGGATCCGGAGTATGCAAAGGAAGGACTAAAGCAGTTGAATTCCATACTGGTGGAAGAGCGACAGTACACTCAGAAATAATTGATGTTGCCTCAGGGGAACATAAATTTGTCAGCAACACGAGAAAATTTTAGAATTCTAATCAGAACCATACAACGATGGATTCATTTCATATCACTCTCTCGTGATATCAGTGATGGCATTGGATGTGGAACTTCTAGAAAAAACGGCAATGGAACTAGTAGCTTCCGGAAAGGGCATTCTCGCCGCAGATGAGAGTAATGGGACTATGTCGAACAGGCTTATGGCCGTAGGCGTCGAACCATCGGCAGAAACACGCCGTTCTTACCGATCAAATATATTCGCCACTCCAGGTTATGAATCTGCAATTAGTGGTGTTATATTGTTCGACGAGACCATTCGTCAGAACATGGATGATGGGACCCCGATCCCTGAATATCTCGCAAAGAGGGGAATTCATCCCGGCATCAAAGTTGACACAGGGGCCAAAGATTTAGCAAACTATCCAGGGGAGAAAATTACCGAGGGTTTGGATAACCTCAGAGGACGTTGTACCGATTATTTTCAGATGGGCGCGCGATTCGCAAAATGGCGTGCTGTCATCCGCATTGACCAGGGAATGCCATCAGAGGCATGCCTATCCACGAACGCCCATGCACTTGCTAGATATGCCTCGATATGCCAGGAGCAAGGCTTGGTTCCAATAATTGAACCAGAAGTTTTGATGGACGGAGATCACGATTCTCAGAGATGTTATGAGGTGACTGCAGCTGTGCTGAAGAAAACCTGGGATGAGTGTAAAATCCAAGGCGTCCATCTTCCCGGTGTGCTTCTAAAACCAAATATGATTCTGCCCGGAAAGTCATGTTCCGATCAGGGTAACAGGGAGGATGCAGCCCGGATGACAGTCGATTGTTTGACCGAAAATGTACCTACTGAGGTCCCTGGAATCGTGTTTCTGTCCGGAGGACAATCAGATGAGGATGCTACCGCTCATCTCAATATCATGAATTCGATGAAGGTAGACCATCCTTGGGAATTATCTTACTCATATGGGAGAGCGCTCTTGGCACAAGCTTTACAGATATGGGCAAAGGGATCGAATGAGGGTAGTCAGAATGCATTCAAACACAGAGCTAAAATGAACAGTCTGGCGCGGTCGGGCGACTGGAAAGATGAACTGGAGAACTAGTTTTCCTCTAACACGCCAGGCCTAAGTTGCCAAACGCATATCTCATACCTTCCGGATAGGGCCCCCCCTCTTTTGGTCGTTGATACCTTCATGATGTCCTTATCCTTTGATAGGACATTTCCAAGTTGTTGAGGAGTTGTACCATGTCTCATGGTGGTGTTCACGTGCTCTAAGATTTCAGTAGTGTTCGCTTCTCCTCTTGAATGTAAAAATTTCTTAATTTTTTGCCTTAGTCTGGTAGTCCTCATTTTTCACTCCTCCTTTGTGGGCAGACTTCGCTCATGATGAGCTACCCACTCATCGGTAGCCCATTCCGACAGTGGATATTCGCGGCCCGTTATGCCGCTTCTTCTCATGGTCCCAATTCTGACGATCGAATTGTCAGATTCAAGCAACCCGGAAATATCGGTTTTTGGCGACTTGATCCCTTTTTGCGCCTCCAACCATGAAACTATCTCCGCTGTATTTCTTGGTTTTTGGGATACGAATGTTCTGATTAATTTTCGGATATTTTCCGACATTATTTATCTCTCCATCTCGTGTTTGCAGGTCCCCGTATCTTACCCGATGTGCACAGGATAGCAGGCACTGATATAACCGTTCTGTACGATTTCACCAACTTTAGTTACTAAACATCCCGTAAATAAAGCCAATTTTCGTTCAGTAATTAAGTGTTGAAATGAAACTACGTACTTCTCCAATAGGAATGTGTAATAAAATGTAACAATATAGATTAATTTATTACAAATATCTTATGTGGATTGATTAAGTGGTGGTAAATCATGCCGGATGATGACAATAATCTGTTCATTCAGAATTCCTCATTTCATCCCACTAAGATCAGGAGTAGGAACAAAAGGAGGATACTTAGGTATCTAGCAGAGAAGCGGTCGACAGTCAGCGAGATAGCCAATGCGACTGGGATTAGAGTACCTCACGCGTCAGCAGAGATACGGAGATTGAGAAACGACTCACTACTAGGCAGTGACATGCCATCTGGAAGTCGAGGAGCAAGACTCCATTTGACTGAAAATGGGTGGGCGGCTTTGAAGTCAGACGAACTTGCCATGGCATCCGAAGCCAAGCCAATGTCAATGGACGGCGGGCAATACTGCATACTTTTCCGCGATGGCCCCAATCTTCTCTTAGGGATGTCAGAGTTTCCTGACTCCCCATTGTTGCCCATTCCTGATAGGCCTCCGGAGAATCAGGGAGGAACAGGAACCTCCAGTGGAACCGAAGGGGTTCCTTGGAGTTGGGCAGTATTCGCTGAAAGGTCTCCTAGATGGGTTGATCTTTCTACTAATGAATTCAAATCGTCACCTCCTGTATATGACAGAGGGAAAATAGAAACTTTCTCTGAGAGTAAGTACATCATCGGCATAATTAGAGCCAGACTCTTAGACGAAGAAAGGCCGATAGCAATAGCTCCTGGCGAGTGGTTTTCAGGTCCTGAGCATAGGCCAAAGCCCCCGCTTCCCGAGATTTCCATGCACAGGGGCACATGGACCCTAGGAAAATGCCATGTAATGTCCCCAGACATCAGACCATCATCAACTATCGCCGCTGTAGTGTCAGAAAAACTACCAAGGACCATGCTTCTGAAAGCGGCAAAGAGCGGTTCGCTAATCATAGCCGACTTAGGCGGTTTTGAATCTATCAGTGATAAGATTCCGATAGAATCTCTGGATCACTGGATTTCGATAGCTCATCCAAGATTGTCTGAAGCAGAGAGAACTAGAAGGTGTCAGGCTTTGAAAGATAGGATATCCAGTACAAGAAGGGTCAGGACTGAGGACTCCACATGGAGGAGATTCAGGCAGGATTGGGGGGACTCTGAGTTCTCATCTTCACCCAACCCTCCGAGACTGCTTGATACGAGGGGTTTGGGGAAGGCCGCTTCCGAGTCACTAACTAGGTGGGCATTATCCAATGATGATAATCCACCGCTAGTAATTGACATCCCCAAAGACGTGTCGAAGGAGCTCGCGAGCTCTGTCTCTTCCAACCCTAATGTAAGATTGGTACTAATGGAAAAGAAGCTAGATTCTTTCTCGGGAATGAGCACTATCCTCCATGACCCAATCAGGCCTTTGCCATGGATGATACTCTCAACTGGCGAGGGCAAAAAAGTACCGATCAGAATTGTGGACCCAATCCTCCATTCCCCTGACACATATGAATTACCAATCTCAAAGCAAAAAGACACTCACATAACCAATGAGTTAGAGACTCTTGTAAGCGCGATTGAGGATAAAGAATATTTGTCAATGGCAAGATCGGCGATTTCTCAATATCCAGAGGGGAATGAAGACTGGGCCAACCGAATGGAGGCAAGGTATCCGATAGCAGCTTGGATAGCATCACCACCCCGTTCAAGATGGCCAAGGTGGCAGAGGTTAAGCTCCAGATTAAATCCAGAGTGGCTCTCAATACTAGATTTTGACCATCTGCCTCTCGAAGGACTGTCCGAGGTAGCAGATGTAGCCCCACAATCAGTCTTGGACGTTTTCTCAGTAGAGTTCACGCGCGTCTTGAGAACAGATCAGAATACCGTACTTAGGTCTAGGCCCACCATTGATCCAAGAAATGCAACTCGCGGATCTTCATGGGTAGCTTCTCAACTGTTGGCGAACTCTCCTTGGCTACCCGAGTCATTCTATGAGGACCTAATAAACTGGTCATTGGAGGTATGGCTGGCCAATCCTCCAATCAAATCAATTAGGACCATGCAAGGCTTGTCCTGGCTTTTATCTTACAAAAAAGAAGTATTAGAAAATCAGGAGATGGATATTCTGAACAAGGTCCTTTCCGTGGCAGCGGATTTACCAATTGATCATGATATGAAATCATGGGCCACATTGGATAAGGTCATTCTAAAGAATACATCCCCTTCGTTTGAAGAAATGAAGCTGATTCTAATCAACCTCCCCCTTGAATGGTGGTCCCATATCTCCTCCTATTTACTGGAGACTATGTTACAAGATGACAAAGCCTTCGCTTGGCTCTTGAGTAACCGAATATCATGGCCTGCTGCTGTATTGAGGCCATTAGGGTCCAATAGTAAATTCCCATTTCGTGGTTCAATCGGATATGAGGGGTGTAGTCCAGAACTTAGAGGCCTACTTTCACGAAGGTTGAGGGGAAAGGAAGATATCACCTCAGAAGCCGAGCCATTGGTTGACTTGTTGGAGGCACTCGACGCGCTCAACGAAAACAGGCCTCCGAAAATGGGCATTACTCACCCATTGGTCGGCTGGTTGGCACAGCCCATAGAAAAATGGCCAAAATTCACCGTTGAAGAAATTTCAAGAGGAGATACACATGTAATGGAAAGGCTGGTTCTGAAGCTGTCTGGTTTCCATGAGGATTTGACTTCAAAAGCTACTTTTGATTAATTTTTGGGAACCGTGGGGTTCATGTTCTATCGGGTCTGCGGCGAGACGCCCAACGGCAACACCATGTTGACGAAACCCCCTCGCCGGAGGTTGAGGATGAAACCTGGTACCACGTATGGGTAGCCATCTGTCGAAGACCAGTGGGATCATCACCGATGAAATGAACACTGGCGCAAATCAGGTGGCCGGACCATGTTAGGTCCCCTGAGGACCCGTAGGGGATGAATCAAGGGACTACCCCATGGTCCGACAGACGTCCCGGGGTGGGTCAGGCTCCCGAGCCAAGCTGTGAAGGTCGCCGTTACGCCCCGGGGCACACATTTTTCCAAAGCCCTCAATACTTCTCACTGCCACAGGTTGATGATGAAAGTCCTCGGTTTGGTGGGCGGAACCTTTGACAGATTCCATAAAGGACATAGAAAATTACTGGATGTAGGGCTAAATGAGTGCCAGAATCTGGAAATTTGGATGACGTCAGACTCCTTGGCTAAAGGTAAGGATACTAGAATCGAGTCTTGGGATCGAAGGATGGAACTAATCATCAACTCTCTAGGGGAGGATTGCCTCGATAGGGTATCGTTTCATGTTCTAGAGGACTTGTATGGTCCAGCCATATCCAGTGAGGATGCCCAAGCAATAATTTGTACACCTGAAACCGTGTTTAACTGCAAGAAAATCAATACGATGCGTTCGGAAAACTCTCTGAAGCCATTAGAAATAGTCATCGCTGAACACGAATTGGATTGGATGGGTACTCCGATTTCTAGTACAAACATAAGGAGGGGTATAATGGATAGGGATGGGGCTCCTTGGTTGCACGAAGAGGTAGGTTTATTCGACTTAATCCTGAATCATGATGTTGAAGTATCTCTGAAGACACCATTCGGTATCCTTGTTGAGGGAGATGAGAAAGAACCTATGCTGGCCATGAAGGAGGTATTAGACAGAATAACTGACTCGACAGGACCATTAATTGCTGTTGGGGATGTCACTGTAAAAACTTTACAGGATTTAGGACGTCCAGCCGACATCGCGCTAATCGATGGTATGACAAAACGTCAGAGGTGGGACGGGACCTCGGAAATCGACGAAACACTATTTGACATTGTCCTTCGTTGCACTAACCCGCCGGGTCGAATAACTCCTGCCCTGTACGAGTGTTGCGTCGAGGCAATCTCAAGATTTGGCTACGGAGTGGAAGAAGTTGAATCGAAGTCTACCTTGATAGTCATTGAGGGAGAGGAAGATTTAGCACCCCTCATCATCCATCCGCTGGCATCATTAGGCTCGGTGGTGATTTATGGTCAGCCGGGAAAAGGAGTAGTGATCAGATATACCGATCTCGATGCAAAATCCAGGTGCAGGAATCTGTTAGAATCAATGGATGGAAATTGGTCATAACTGCCAATTAATTTACCAATCCTAGAACATACTCAGGGCTACTGGATAATCGTAAGTATTAGGAAGGGGATTCTAATTTTCTGCCTCGTCCAATAATCCTAATCCAACTCCAAAAGACACCAGAACTGCCGCTACGGAATAAACTCCGGGGTCTACCCATGTATTCTCCAAGACACTCCATGAAACATAGAACAGGACCCCTAGTGCCACTAGCCAGCTTGCCATCATCTTTCTTGACCCCTTTTCAGACGACAGAAGACTCTCCAAAACGCAGTTAGGGAGTCCAGTCAGCCAACCCACAAAACCGGAATCATGGATTTTATTCAGCCCCCTTGCTCCGATTGCGATCAGTACTACCCCCACCAGTCCAAATACAGCGTCATCCATCACAAAGGACATATCCGAGGTGGAAGGGTCTCTTACTCCACTGAAGAATTCAATCCAGAGCACCTTCTTACCTACGGAGTAGGCTCCCACAGCAAGGTTGACTACTGTTAGAAAAACCGCCCATGTGCCTAACAATGCTAAAGCTGCTGACAAAGTCTTACTAGGACGCATCAAAGAATCCATCCACCCCGATTCACTCATAGTACAACGACCCCGGGACCTAGGACTTCTGTATAATCATTGTCAGAGTCTCTTTGGAATCATAATCTGCTCTGGAGAGCGTATTTCTCTTCAGAGGCCTGAGCGACCAAGGCCTCCGAATCACTTAGCGTGGAGATAACATCAATACCTCTTGGAACTGCGGAATTTACCTGCTTACTTCTTCCTCCCCTGCCCTTGCTAACATTCCTTGCCATTATCAGCCCGAGAGTGTCTAACTCATTGAGTAATGAAGAAATCCTTCTGGGGGTCAAAGGCTCAACAGCGATTTTCAGACACGCGTCTGAATATGTCCTAAAGACTTCACCGGTGCTGATATTTCTCAAGCCATTCTCCTCATTGAGCTTGATTGAAAATAAAACTAGTTTCTGATGCAGAGGAAGGGTCTTCAAGACCGGAGTGACTTGATCGTATTCCAGTTGACTCTGCGCCATTCTGACGTGGGGAGGGGAAACCAACTCGTGCCCCTCCTGTTCGGCCTTCTGAACAGAAATCCTCAGTAAATCTAAGGCCCTTCTGGCATCTCCATGTTCAGATGCCGCAAGTGCTGAACACAGCTCTATGACCCCGCTTCCGAGTGCTCCAAGGCGTAATCCAGTTTTTGCTCGCTCCTCGAGTATGTCCTGAATCTGCACAGCACCGTATGGGTGGAATACCAGGTCCTCCTGACTAAGTCTAGAGCTTACCCTTGGATCCAGGTGTTGAGTGAAGTGGAGGTCGTTACTGATTCCGATTATGCAACATCGCGATGACTTTAGTATCGTATTGAGATTTGTGAGGTTGTACAAAATCCCGTCTCCAGCTCTTGCAACAAGGTTGTCAATCTCATCTAGAACGATTATGTGGACTCCACCCTCCCTGTCCATTCGTGAGACTAGGGTGTCCAGGACTCTGTCTGTGGGCCATCCTGTGAACGGTATAGGGGCATCCCCCCTCTGAGAAAGCTGAGAAGCGATATTTTGTACTACCCTGTACTTAGTGTCTATGTTTCTGCAGTTGATCTCATAACAGAATACCGGCTCGCCCATTTCCTTCCCTTTGTCAAGAAGTTGGGATAGGACATACCTCGTTACCACCGTCTTCCCGGATCCAGGGACTCCATACAGAAGCATGTTTGATGGGATGTGTCCATTGAGTGCGTCAACGAGATTCCTGACCAAGGATTCTACCTCTCCTCCTCTGTGAGGTAGCTTGGCAGGCTCGAATGCGTGATCGAAAGCCCTTCTGTCTGTAAACAAGCTCTCCTGTCCAAGAATTTTTTCGAAAATGTTTCTCTCCATTTTCTAACACTCCTTGTTCATATCGCTCAACCACCCTCTCACTCCCCATCTGAGTGATTGATTAGCCGACGCGGATTCCCAGCGAGCAAGCTCCAGATAATAAGCCTCTCTGAAGAATCGGTCATGATAGTAAGTTTGTCACAGTTAATACTTAGTTAGTTTACTTTTTGCATTGTAATTTTTCTTCCTCGACATATAAGCTTGCAGTACATCGATTTAAAATTTTATTACCTGATGTAAATATCTCACTCTTGGAGAAAATCTCCACATAAATTACTCATTCAAAAGCCTGATTGTGAACTATGTCCTATCTCCAAATATCCCAGTCCGACAGATTTTTTTTGACTTATTTCAAAGGCAGGGATTTTGGAATTTGTTATATACGTATGTTAATTTTCACTCATTTTATTTATAATTTTAAATGAACCATCTTCGAATATTTCAAGAGAGTCAAAATCCTCAAGCTGACAAATTGATTCCGGCAATTTAGGCATTTCGAAACCTTCCTTGATTCCCTTCGCAGAGGAGTAATTGTGTGTTACAAGAATCTTCGCGTGGGGATTCCTTTCCGATAGTGAAATCACATCAGACGGGCGGTGGTGATGAGGGAATTCACCGATGTCCGGAACTCCCATTTCAACCACAATGACGCTGGCGTTTGGGGCTCTTCGATCTATCTCTGGACATGGTCCCGAATCACCACAATGAAGCATCCTAAAGCCACTTGTATGTGTCAACTCGTACCCATGAGGATCAGTTTCTGGATTGTGATGGACGGGGAACCGGGTGTACCTCCAATCGGTAGATCCGATATTCCCCTCTTCCTCTTCATTCCATCCAACCATCGTGTCCAATGAATCCAAACTACCTGGAAAACCGGTCTCACATAAACCGGCTAAGATTTCTTTTCCCCCGGGGCGTAAGAAGATATTTAATTCAGTCTCGGATTCCCTGTTTGTTACGTATTTTCTTTCTAGCATTAGAAACGGGAATCCGAAAATGTGGTCCCCATGCCAGTGGGTTAGTAGCAGGTAGCGAATGTCTCCGCTTGAGTGGCCCGATCTCTTCAGCTGAGTAATTACCGTCGGAGGTGCGTCAATTAGGACATTACCGTCAATCAAGGCCAACGCATGCATCCTTCCGTGTGGAGAAAATGCGTTTCCGGTGCCCAGAAAATCCACTCGCGCCATAGTCCTCGGACTATGTTCAATGACTTGACCTCATCGCAGTTAATGCCCCAGCTGGAGATTTGGTATTCCATTTATTCATAAATGGGCTTCGTCCCGAAGGGTTAGTGATACTATGACGCAACCACGCTCTATTTTGATTCTCTATGGCTCTCAGTCAGGAAACTCCGAGGAACTTGCTGAACAAGCAGGGAAGGCTTGCTCCAATCATAACCTAATAGCTGAAGTTAAGTCCATGGAAGATGTCCAAATTACCGACTTAAAATCACAAAAGAGAGTTCTCGTTTGTTGTAGCACTTGGGGGGATGGTGAGCAACCTGATAACGCTGAGGATCTATGGGAGGCAGCAAATAGTGGTGCAATCAGTAGCCTGAGTGGATTAAATTTCTCAGTGTTGGCATTAGGAGACACATCATACGATCTTTTTTGCGAATCAGGGAAAGAATGGGACGCTTGGTTTGAGAAGATGGGGGCTTCCCGGATTCATCAGAGAGTTGATTGCGACGTTGACTATGAGCAACCTGCCTCTGAATGGATTGCTGCCGTAATCCCAAAGATGGCCGAGATTGAGGATGATGTCTCAGAGATCGAAGATAACTCCTCCGAGCCGGTTGCTTTGGAAGTAAATGTCGAACCGCCAAAAGTAGCCACCAAGAAAGATAAATCACAATGGTCTGCTAAGAATCCATATTCCTCCCACCTAACCGAAAATTATGTTCTGAACGGGGAGGGATCGGGTAAAGAGACAAGACACATAGTCTTCGATCTTGGCGACTCAGGATTGGAATACAAAGCAGGAGACGCACTTGGAGTCATTCCTGCATGTCCCCCAGAACTCGTACAAGAACTGCTGGATGCATCCAACCTAAACGGCGATGAGATAGTGGAAACTCATCAGGGCGAAACAACAATCACAGACGCACTGACAAATCACTACGAGATTCACCGTGTATCTAAGAAATGGATTCTCAATCTCGAGGAGAGGGTTACAAGTGAAAAGCCTCTTGAGATAAAGATTTCATCAAGAAAGAGGGTTTCGACTAAGGACGGAGAACTAATTGAAGATTGGGAAAGCTCAGCGGGGTCAGGGGATTCTCCAGACAGCTATCAAGAGATCGGGGTCGCGCTTAACCCCGCAGAGACACTTTGGAGGGACCTTTCTGAAAACTCAGACTCCATGGAGGATTACCAATGGTCAAGAGATTATGTAGATGCATTACAGGATTTCGGCCACGTAGGATTCACTGCCCAGCAACTAATTGAAGGAATGGACAGACTCAAACCGAGACTCTATTCTATCGCAAGCAGTCCAGATTTCGAACCCGGCAAGGTTCATCTCACCGTCGGTATAGTCAGATACAATCACCATGATAGAAATCGAACAGGGCTTGCGACTGGGTATCTGGCTGATAGGTGTAGCGTATACTACAGATCAAAGATTGATGTCTTCATGTCCCCAACTCGATCCTTCGTTCTACCTGAAGACGGGTCCAAGGATTGTATCATGGTGGGGCCAGGAACTGGAATTGCGCCGTTCAGAGCATTTTTACAGCAAAGAGACTTGAACGGAGATACTGGTAGGAACTGGCTCTTCTTTGGTGACTGGACGGAAGAGGGGGAGTATTATTACAAGGACGAGATGGAATCTTGGAAGGAAAGGGGAGTGCTAGACAAGCACGACTTAGCGTGGTCCAGGCAAGGGTCAGAAAAGGTGTATGTCCAGCACCTCATGAAGAAAAATGGGGAAGAGATCTGGAATTGGATTGACGGAGGAGGGTATTTCTATGTCTGTGGAGATAAGAATTACATGGCAAAAGACGTGCACTCCACACTCATTGAAATATGCTCAGAGTTTGGCTCTATGACTCCAGAAGAGGCTAAGGATTTTGTCGAAACCAAATTAATGAAAACGGAAAAGCGCTATCTCAGAGATGTCTACTGACGCGCTGGTACGACACCTTTCTTCCGATTCAATCATAGGGCCCCCATATCACCGCTCCCCCGATGTTTAGGAGGGTACTCATCGCAAACAGGGGGGAGATAGCCCTCAGGATTCTTCGCTCACTGAGGGCGATGGGTGTCGAAGTAGTGACAATTCACGGCAAGGAAGACAGACTGTCTCTCCCGGTTAGGCTGGCCGACGAGTCAGTCTATATCCCACGCTCAGACCCACTTGCATCATATCTAGACATTGAAGCAATAGTGAGTGCCGCCAAGGAGGTAGGTGCAGACGCCGTTCACCCTGGATATGGATTCCTCGCTGAAAATCCTATCTTTGCTGAGAGACTAGAAGAGGAGGGAATCACCTTCATAGGCCCTAGTCCGGATGTCCTACGTCTTCTTGGAGATAAGATAGCAGCCAGAGATGCCATGGTCAAATCAGGTATTCCCGTTGCCCAAGGCTCAGATGGCCCCGTGTCAGACCCCCAGGAGGCATCCATCCAGGCCGCAGAAATCGGATACCCCTGTCTCTTATACACATCTCCGAGCCCACGAGACGCTACAACATCTC
>CAXHBZ010000002.1:0-15521 GCA_964015215.1 uncultured Candidatus Poseidoniales archaeon
GGATTAGACTACCAAGGTGTAGACAATCAGTCCGGATATTACAACAACATGGACGAGGCAATAATTCTGGAGAATGTCGATCTCACAGGGGCAGATGCGGCTTATCTCGATATTTCGCTGTTCTGTTCCACCGCATTCTTTGAGCTCTACTTGGCGGAGCAATATTCTGTAGTCGAGAGATGGCTTTACGAAGATTCCTGCGGAATTGAAGTCTGGTCGGATGGGAATGGTTGGGAATCAGTCTTCTTCAATGGGGGATGGGACAATGAAAGATACTTCAGATTACTTTTCCAAGGAGTAGACCCAGAATACAACACTTACAATGGAAATCAATTCTCTGCAACAGTCACTGGCTGGGAAGACTACACAGAGGGAGGGGGTGAATCTGACGAACCAAATGAGCAGGAGTCAATCGATTTAACCCGCTACGCAGGACAAATCGTGGATATCAGATTTAGATTCAGGAGCGGTCTACTCGGGACCGTAGGACCTGAGGGATCATCCCAAGATACTGAGTGGGACGGTTTTGCGTTCGATAACATTACAATCAGGAAGAGAGACGTAACTTTCGGAACCCAAGAGGTCGTCACGGACACTCTGACATTCACCGATTTGGCCGCAGGAGCCTCTGAGGAAGTCAGTCTGACTGCTGATTTCGTTGACAATAGCACCTATTTCATCAAGACAGAGCTGGCAAACCCGTCAGGTTTCCAGAACATGGACGCACTTAATGATGATGACAGATTCCAAACGACTGTCGCCAACCTCTTCGATCCCGGTCTCGCCGAGGAGCCATGGAAGAACCTCGAGAACGGAGTGAGGTATGCATCAGGAACCAGAGACGTCGAAATAAGAGCCACCAACTGGGGTAACACACTCACAGACTTCTCAGTCAAGGCTGAGATTTACAACGCAGAACCTGACCTAGTGGGGATAGAAGACTTTTCTGGAGTAGATCCTATCTGGACTGATGATGGCAACGAAAATGGAAGCAGATTAGACGACTCATCCGGGACAAACGACATGCTCCCGCAGAATGTCGGTGTGTTCAAGAACTTCGCTTACTGGCTTGGCCATCCTGATACCGGATATGGCGATGGTTGGAATGAAACCATGACTCTCGACCCCATACCAATAGCAGCTACAGGTGCAGATTTCACGTACCTGACGTTCGATTATTACGCCGAGGGAGACTTCCTTCAGGATTCAAATGGCAACATTCTCGCAGTCAGGGATGCTGCGAATCTTGAAATTTCATGGACCAAAGAAGGCGAATTATACCAAGGAGTCGTATATGGAAGCTGGAACGATCTCAATGAGAACGGGATACAGAATACCAACCCAGAAGATCCAAATTTCCACAGGTGCGAAGACTTCGACCTGAATGGATACGATGAAGTCGAGTATTTCGGAGATCACTCCGACAGACTCAATTCCGTTGTCTGGTTTGATACTGAGAATATCATGAAATCCATTACCCTGGACCTGACACACATCGTCATCCAGAACAGAACCAGTACTGACTCCACTGACTGGAGGGACGAGTGCACAACACTCGCTGGATCGGAAGTAAGTCTAACATGGAGATTCCAATCAAATGAAGATGGAATTAACGGCAATGCCGGACTCGCCGGTTTTGCCATAGATAACATCAGGGTAGAGGAGTTTACGTTCGAATTCGACGCAAACTACACAGAAGAAGTAAATGGCCTGGATGCCTCAGAATCTTCCACTGTCACTATCGCGAATCACGACTTCAACAGTGGCATATACAGAATTGACGCTATGACCATGATGGATACAACCGATCCTACTACTGCATGGTACAATGCATCAGAAGTGAATCTGGCCAACAATATTTCGAGCATAATGTTCAGCATTGCCAGCGCGGAAATCACGCTAATGCAACCAGATGTGATGGAGTGTGTCACCGACATAACCTACGAATGCGTCTACCCAATTGATGACCAAGCGATGCACAGTTTCTCGGTACCCCTTCTTAATGGAGTAATCGATGGAGACTACACTCTGACCATGTCAATCAAGGATCTCACCACAAACCAACAGGTTTTCGAACAGACTGCAGACAACGGTCCTTTCGCACTAGAGCCACATCAGAGGGCATGGGCCAACTGGTCACAACCATTCAACTCATGGGCCGATACGCACACATACAACATCAGCTTCTCTGCTGAGGTTACGAAGGAGGACGGAAGTGTAGAGCCATCAGGTAACGTCCGTTTCTTCATAATAACATTCTACGACCAGATCGATGTTGCTATCCTGTCCAATCCCACGGATCAAAACCGTCTCCAGATGGTAAAGTCTGATCTTGAGGCAATGGGTATGAGATACACTCAGATGAGGCTAGACAACTGGGACGAATATGCCACACCTTCGTGGCTGGAGCACTATGACAAGGTACTACTTCCATGGCAGACAGATTACAATGTCTACTACGGGGACTATTACGAGAAGCTAGCTTCCACTAGAACATCGGATGGATTGTCAGTGGTCGACACATTGGAGCAGTTCATGGTTCAGGGAGGGACCACTCAGATCCACTTAGGGCCATACAGGGATGCTTACCAGCCAACCAACCTGCCATTCGGGATGGATGTAGCAATGAGGAACCAGGTAAACTTCACGGAAGACAACAGAATCCTCAGCGAGGACATCACAATAGTTGACCCATTCCACCCAATCATGGACAACGTTGACTCGTCTGCATTCAGTGCAATAAACGGAGGTACCCACGTAGCTCTGGCAGGACTCGATACCGCACAAGTTCAATTCACTCAGATACCACAGGTATGTGGCGGACGAATTAGTGACCCGTCTGGGACATTCCATACTCTCATTCGAGATAACACCTACGAATCTCAATCCTTGCTATCATTGTGCAACAGGGGAGCCGGAGGGATGATCGTAACAACAATAGACGTAGAAAACCCAAGTGTCACACAGTCTTTTGGAGGTGAACAGATACCTATTCTTTCAAACCTTCTCGACTTTAGATTGACTCCCTACCCCGCTGACTTCGGAATTGCAGGTGAGGGGTATGATTTGACTGTAAACGGCCAATCTCCCTCCATTGACTCCATTACAGGGGCCTATTCGACCATGTACATCAAGAGTAACTCCGATCTTTCGTTCGACTACGTAACGAATGTTCCAGGAGTCGTAGCAGATTGGACACTATCTTCAGGGAATAATGACTCAGTCACAGGCTGGGACGGTGCGATAATCGATGCCGGAGAAATCAGTCACACCCAACAGAGCGCTCCAGAGATACCAACTCTGGGATCTTTCTGTGTCGCAAATACCTCGTCCGACACTGGGTGCAGAATTGGCGCAGAATGGCTGTTGACGCTCTACCTGCACGATGAAGAAGGCCATACCAGAATCACCTACATCAGACTCGTTACAGATGATACATTGGCCGATGAGTTCAGGCCTGTCGCCTCTGCTTCTATAATATCCAACCCATCGACATCCGAATTCATATCCATGGATGGGACAAAGACTGTAGCAGGAACAGACTGGCCAATATACAGAGTAAGACTTACCGAAACAGGGGACATCAGCTTAGCATTCACAGCTGAAAATAGTACTGACCCAGATGCCCCAGATGGAGAGTCAGGAATCGAACTGTTTGAGTGGAAGGTATTCTTTGATTACCCATGGGACAGCCAGAGCCCAACTTTAGAGGGCCATATTTTCCAAGTTCCAGCGTCAGTTACTGATGAGTGGACTTACACATTCAGAAACCTAACAAGTAATCCGGATGGAACCTTGGAGAATGAAATCCGAGTTGAGCTAATCGTCTATGACAAGGCAGGAAAGCAAAGTGAGAAACATAGGATGTACTTCATAGTTGTAGGGGAAGATTTCGGAGATGACCCGCCACTGGTGCAGTTTACAGCTCCCAGGCCGACAGACTCCCAGAGAGATGACCTCGTAGTCGTCACAGGAAACCTGATATCAGGCGCTGAAAATGGCGATGTTAAGATCGAGGTCGCTCTCAATCAATCGGTCCTCGACTACTCCACAACCCAGAAAATAACCCAGAGAACCATCGGCAAATTCAACCAATCTGATATGCTAAGCGACGGAGACACATTCTCACTTACCTTGGACATCTCAGACCTATATCAGGTCGAAACAGGTAAATCTGCAAAGATTTACATCAGGATTACAGAAGGAGATGGCTCACGATATGTGATATCTGAGACAATAGACATCAGTCTAGTGCCTCGTGGAGGAGGTTCAGGTGGAGACGGCTCGTCTGAAGGAGGCCTAAGCACTACCATCCTCGTAGGAATTGGCGGAGCGCTTCTGCTGGTACTTGTAGTCGTGGTGACTCTAGTATTCCGTGGACGATCCAGGAGGGACGTGGAATCTGACACTGTCGAACAATTCGGAGGTGTGGAGACCATGGATCCAGTCGAAGCATATGTACAGCAAATGGTGGCATCAGGTTATGATGAGCAACAAGCTAGAGCGTATGCAGAGCAGTATTACGCGAGCTACTACGAACAGCAAAGAAGGGGCGGGGCGTAGCGTTGGATGTATCAGGGGATTTCACTGTAGCTGATATCAACCTCGCAGAGTCTGGCAGACTAAAGGTTGAGTGGGCCAGAAGTAGGATGCCTGCTCTCGCCTCCCTTAGGGCGAAAGCACGACAAGAACGCCCTCTAGAAGGGCAAAGAATTGCTGGATGTTTGCATGTGACTAAGGAAACAGCTGTGCTGATAGAGACTCTCCAGGTAGCAGGTGCCGAGATATCATGGTCCGGATGCAACCCGCTCTCGACACAGGATGATGTTGCCGCGTGGTTGGCCTCTGAGGGATACTCAATACATGCGTGGCATGGACAGGATAACCAAGGCTTCTACGATTGCATAGACAGGACTTTGGATCTGAAACCAACACTCACCCTTGACGATGGCGCTGACCTAATATATCGTGTGCACTCTGAATTCAAAGACTTGGCTGATGGGATCATCGGCGGGACGGAAGAGACTACAACTGGAGTTCACAGACTCAGGGCAATGGCGGATGCCGGGGAATTGATGTACCCAGTGATAGCAGTGAATGATGCTGAGACAAAGTGGGATTTTGATAATGTTCACGGAACAGGCCAATCCACAATCGACGGTATTCTGCGAGCGACTAGTGTACTACTAGCGGGTAAGAACTTCGTTGTCGCAGGATACGGCCACTGTGGAAGAGGCTTGGCCATGAGGGCCAGGGGAATGGGGGCGAACGTTATAATCACAGAGATAGATCCAATCCCCGCCTTGAAGGCTATAATGGACGGGTTTAGAGTTATGAAAATGGATGAAGCAGCATCGTTAGGTGATCTTTTCTGTACGGCGACGGGAATGAAAGACGTCATCGTAGGAAGGCACTTTGATTTGATGAAGAATGGAGCGATAATCTGTAACACGGGTCATTATGATTGTGAGATAAGTATCACTGATTTGGAGGATAGGGCCACAGAAGTATTCACCATTAGGGATAACAATGAGGCATTTACCATGTCAGATGGAAGGCGACTACATCTCTTGGCCAGAGGCAGGTTGGTTAATCTAGCCTCAGCTGAAGGACATCCAAGTGAGGTCATGGACATGTCCTTTGCCAATCAATTTCTAGCTCTGTGCAGACTTGCCAAGGAAGGCACCAGTTATCTAAATGCAGTTTATGATATCCACCCAGAACAGGATAGGGAATTAGCTTCACTGAAACTAGCCTCCTCGGGAATAAGCATCGATGAGCTAACTCAAGATCAGAAATCGTATTTGCTAGATTTCTCGGCCGGAACCTAATCGTGTATCATGGGTATCGCCAAGTCCCACTTTACAGGAATTTTTTCATCTGACTCGACGATTAATGAAACCCTTTCCCTGATAGCTGGCATTTTGCCTTTCATCAGAGAAGAATAGAGCGGACTCTCCCTGAGGCTATCGGGGATGCATACCTGACCAGTGGTCGTTTCGTAATCTATCGCCCTTTCTAAATCGAGTGCATGTCTGTTTATTGATTGTAGTAAATTCATGCTAAGTCTACTAATTATCATCACCGCTATTAGCAGTATTATGAAAACGAGAGGAAGGGCCCAGCCAGAATTGCCGATAAAAATCATACTAGCACTTCCTACAAAGAATGCCATGGGGGCAACGAATAGCATTAAGAAAAGCCCTTGCGATATTGGCTTCTTCTTTTTCAGCCTCTCGATGACGGTCCACCTAGGATGTTTGGGCTGGTTCGGCCTGAAAATGTCATCATTCTCCATCTTCGAGGCCTTGGAGACCGTTTGACTGACTCTCCCCATCCTCATTCTCACTCCTCCGTCAACAGTGTCCATGTCTGGAGAGAACATCTCTTCAATCAAATCCGCGCACTCCTCGTAATATCCCATCCTCACAAGTATGGAGATTTGCTCTATCAGAGGCGTTACCTCAGTGGGCGCATGCTCCCTCCGATTTTCCCACCACATTAATGCATCCTCCATCATCCCCAGATGGTCTACAAGCAATGTACCACCGAGGTCCCAAGCTCTACGATTTTCAGGGTCTAGAGCCACTACCTTCCTTAGGGCTGTAAGTGACTTTGCTGTCTGTACAAGGCTGGGCATCTCTTGCTTGCCCTTGGTTGGCGCTGGGAGCTCCATCCTTGCGATAGTCATCCATGCATCTGAGTTATCAGGCTCTTCGGTGACAAGCTCCCTGCATATTCGCAGAGATTGATCCCTGTCTCCCTTTTTCTCCGATTCTATGGCATCCATCCAGAGGTCGCCCTTCCCCCCTTTTTCATCGGCCATGTTAATCGGGCGAGGCGTCAGTGCTTGAAGGATACTGTTTATGATCTACGATTCCTCATTTATCATAACAATATCTCCGGTCCAATGGAAGATGATTATCTCACCATTAATTCCCTCTCCGAAGCCAACTATCATACCTCCGGAATTTCCGACATGCGTCTCCTCCCATGTTCCGTCTATCTCCTTGACTGTCCAGATAGAACCTGTGCAAAAGTCACCATACAGATATCCATTCTGTAGGATCTCAGGGCCCCAATCCATCCAGTATCCGCCAGTTATCGAGCAGTTTCCATTTTCATGGGGATACACCACTAATGGGTCCGTTAACCCAAGAACGCTATCGTCTTGTGAATTCGAACAATCCATTCCTTCGTGGAATTCCTGAAATCCTTCCCTATCACTCCAACCCAAGTTCGCCCTCTCGGCAAGAGATACCAAGTTTACTTCCTCCCAACAGTTTTGTCCCACGTCAGCTATCCAAAGGTCACCTTCGTTTCCGATGTCGAAGCGCCATGGGTTCCGCAAACCACTGTGAAGGACATACGGGTCCCCCGTGGAGTTATCAAGGACCTCTGAAATCTGATTGTTTCTGAATTCAAGCAGTAGTATCGCCCCTAGGGGGTTAGACTGGTTCTGCCCGTTTGACTGAGGATCGTTCGCAGACCCTCCATCTCCAATCCCCCACAGATAACTCCCATTCCCAGCATGTAACAGGAATCCTCCATTGTGATTTCTAAATGGCTGTTCAATCCTCTTCAGGACCTTGATAGAATCAATGTCGATTACGTCATTTTCACCCAAGCTGGCCGATGAAAGAACCAAGTCAGACTGATTTTTCCCTTCGCAAGTGCCGTCTTCGACATATGACAATAAAATCAATCTAGAATTCACGAAATCATCATCGAAAGAAAATCCTAGGAGCCCTTGTTCCATGTGGCATCTACTTACTAGTCCGCTGAGGTCTGCAATATCCTCAAGATTCTCTCCATCCCAAGACTTTACAATTCCACTCAGGAATATAATCCACATCTTTCCATCAAGGGGATTTATGAGGGAATGATGCGCAGTTTCACCAAGCTGTAATATCGTTGTACATTCTAAATCAAAATTCAGTTGACAACCATCAGTGATTGGGTCAGGCCAGTCAAATCCATCATCCGATTCTCCACCAAAGCATCCCGCGCCAAGCGAGGATATTAGCAACAATGCAAACGCTAATGCGACCCTCAAATTACCACCAATTATTGCTAATCAGGATTTCATATCAATTTTTCCTGTTACGATTCAGGAAAAGTAGGCCTGTATTCCAGGAACGTTTGAGACTGCATCCCCATACGTTCCAAGATGGTCACTAGCACTGGTAGCTATCATCCCGTCGGTGTTGAGCAGGTCACTGAGGATTTCCCTGCCCTCTGCATCTTCGTTCAGAGAGACCAAAGCATTCTGTACCATTTCTACGGTCTCGCTGTCCATATTTTCAGGGTTGTAAAGAGCTGGGTGGCTTGGTGCCTGCCCGAACGAAGGAAGCATGACAAGGTCCTCCAGATCCATGCACCAATCATCTCCGTCGGCTATTCCGTCATCATTCTTATCGCAGTATAGACGGTAAGCCGTATCCTTGGTTAGCGCGACATCTCCGTGTCCTGTCATCATGCACTTCATAGCTCCCTTGTACCCTGAGTACTGGGTGCCTCCTTCCGGGATGCTAGAATCTTCATTGAAGAAGTTAGTCACCGTGGCTCTTAGGGATTCAATATTATTTGGATCGCCGACAACATCAGCATATCCGTTCCCAATTAGGTAACCCATCGGAATTAGCATTCCTGCACTCTTTAGCCATCCTGTGTGACAGGACTTCTTGCCCTCCATGAGTGCGAATGGATCAGTGTCAGGGTCGTCATCAAGATGAGCCGCCGCTATCTCTGAGTCAGCCTTGACCCACGCAGCCGCGTTGTAGTAAGTCCTCCCATCAGATTTCCACTCAGCCGCCAGAACATCCAATTCGTAAACTTCCCAAGCGAGCCATGCAGCCGCGCCGTCAACGAATCCTATGTCAGCATTACCTTTGTCGATTGCTTCTATTATTCCCCCGGAGCCGGTTACTGGGTATATTTCAACATCCATTCCAGTCAGGGAGCTCATCTTGTCCGCCAAGTGCTGCGGATTCTTATCCCATATCAAGTAAGTATCTTGAACCTCAAACGCTATGGTCAGACAGTTTTCCTCATCATCGCAGGTTTCATAGTTCACATCGAAAATAAGATACAGAACCGCGGCCGAGAATACTATCCCTGCCATAAGAAACGCTTTATTCGTTATTGCCCAACTCTTGATCTCCTCTGCTCTCATGGTCCACCCGTAAAGCAATACGAACATAAAATTTAGGGTAACCTAAATCGTAGATAATTTCACTTAAAAACCAAAAAACCACTTCAATCTAGCGAAGCCCCACATCATCTTCGACCTTGAGGCTTGAAACAAGTCAATCCGGTGCCTCCCCACTCTCACAAGTTTGACATCCAACTCATTGGCCCTCTTGTGCCAATATCCCCTGGAGCCAGGCGGAAAGGAATGTTCGAATCTACTGGGGGTGCTCATCAATGTCCAATTTTCCCGTTTAGCTGCGGTTCTGAATATCTCATCTCTGCAGGCATCTGAAAGGACATATTTGATTTCAATCATGGTATTCTCCTCCCTCTTGCTCAGTACTCCCATAACATCCTTGAATGTAGGGATCTTTACACCTAAAGAGAGTCCTGCCTGATAGATCTCCTCGAATTTCATATTTTTCGTCGGAGTAGTCTTGCCCTCTTTCAAAATCGAGTCATCATGAAACACGAATAAAATTCCATCACCAGACTCTCTTATGTCAAGTTCCCAATACTTGAATTTCCTGTCCGAGACTATGTCAAAAGAACCAACTAGGCCTTCAATGGTATTCTCTAGGATTGTACCAGAGGCTCCGAGCCTGTGGCCTAAATTTTTCACCTTCTCCCACGTCCTCTGGACTGTTTCCTACTTCCCCGGTTATCGAACCTCGGGTTTCTGCCCCTGCGGGAGCCAGTGTTTCTATTGGGAGATTCTCTCTTCCGTCTCCCACCACCTTGGTCCCTTCTAGAATAGCTCTTTGGGCGTCCTCTCTCGCCCCTTTGATCAGTTCCACGTCCTCTTGTCCTCTCATTTGTTTTCCTCCTTCCAGTCTTACGGGGAGCAATTTCAACAGGTGATCCCATCGCGCGTTCGACCTCTACTCCTCTTGAGATTGGATAGACGTGTACCAGTCCAGAATCAACCGGTCCCAGGACGGTGTCCACCCTTCCTAAGATTTTACCACCCTTCACGCGAATGGTATCTCCAAGATTAGGTGACCTGCCTTCGAATGACACTAGGAGGCCCCTCATGTGGGATATTTTCTCGACCCTTCCTGAAAATGTCAATTTAGTCCCTCCTTCGAGGAAGAATAATGCCTAATGAAAATGCGAAAATCAAACTTACTAACCCGTTAGCGGGTAGTAGTCCGGATGATTCATCAGCGGGTTCTTGCGGACCGACAATAACCTGCTCGAATAATTGAGAATTATTTACCACCACTTCAACTTCGGAACATTTCCCAGATTCATCGCACCCCTCCACAGTTACCTTATGCTCACCCGATTCCCACAGTGTGAAGTCAATCCGGGGGGTCGACCAAGAGTTCCCGGACACGTCAACAGAACCAGTTCTGGTCCCGTCGATTTCCATTGTGAAAGATACTGGTTCTCCGTCAGGATCACTAAATTGCCCTCGCATCAACCAGCAGCAACCGTCCCATTCAGAGTCTAGGACCGAGACTACAGGTGCTGAGCTTTCCTTTACTATCCCCAAGATGTATGTGTGTTCCATCGGGAAAACCCCTTCCCCAGTGACAAGAATGCGAGCATCTACTACTCCAGGAAGCATGTTAGATGAATCCCCGGATATGACATTTAGCTCTGATGAGACAATTTCTGTCGTCCCTATTTCCTGGGATGTTGATTCCTGTACGAGTCGGACTGTAACGTTTAATGCCGGCCAATTTGGCTTAGAATCTATTGTTATCTCATGTGGATCTGTCAAAAAGTCAGACTCAGAATAGACTGAAAATGGTACTCCAACATGCCACGTCCTCTCACCCGTGCTCAAGCCTTCGTCGTCAGTTGCCTGACACGTGACATCTACGACGCCAGAAACGGGAACAATCGCCCTGATTGATCTGTCGAGGGTTTCAGCCAACTCTAGACCATTTCCGTCCAGACATGACACATGCAGGTTGGAAACACCATTTTCATCGTAGAACCATCTGGAGACTCCATCACTCCATTCTGCCCAAATCACATCACCCGGGAAAGGTACGGGAAACCATGTGCCGTTTGCTGGCGACAGGTCTGTCCACAGAGGGGGGGCTGGCTCTGGAATGGGTTCAGTGGTGAAATCGAAGAACAAATCTTCTCCCATGGGCCAATCCTCCCTGTATCCATTCGGGCTGAGTTCCAAGGTCAGTCTACCGTCCTCGTCTTCGACAAGATTGTATGATGACGATCCATCTCCGATACAGCCCCCTACTATCGGTGCCAACCCACCGGCAGTGGACTCGTTCAGGCCGACATCCCGGCCCTCACACTCATCCCACATTTCCAAGCGTAGGTCTTCCATGTGCGGGAAGGTAAAGTCAAATCTGGCTCCTGAAAGATTGGAGGCATTGATTGAGAATGTAAATCGACTTGGATCATCCACTCCGGTGATTGATAGTGTGGCATTAAGCCAAAGCTGAACCCTGCATTCGTCAATGCCTAGATCGGGAGAAATATCCGTATCACAGTCCCTACTTGAGTCGGGAACAACTGGGACCTCGTTGCAGTCGCCTCCGATGGACGAGGTACAGCCCCTCATCTCAGAATGACGAGGTGGCACAATGTTCCACTCCTCGATCTCTACTCCGTCCTCTTCCCAGCTTGTGTTCTTCCAATCGATTCCAACCCCCCCTCTGTGAGCTGGCCCATCCCTGAGCCCTATTCTGGTGAGAGTGTGCTCTATACACTCACTTGCTAGTGCCCTGAAGAACTCTCTTTCATCGGTAGAAAACCAACCATCCCCTCCTTTGTTGGGATCGAGTAACTCCATGAACTCATCCATAGTGAGCCTCAATTCATCAGCCAAGGTCCCGTTCACCCAAGCTACTGCTTGAACACTAGCACTTTGCCAATCGTCGTTGATGACGATATCAAACGTGGCCTTTGAGTACTCAAACATGTTCTCAAATGTGATTGAACCACATTGCTCTTCGAGACTACCTCCTCCTCCTCCAATCTGGTACATTTTGTCTGGCTCTGAATCTAAGTTGTGGGTATCACTGATGCTACTGAATGGCATTGATATGATTGATATTATAATCAAAAAAGACATCCACGAAGACTCGGATATGACACTCATACAGCCACTTTGAAGGGCCATTGAACATGATTCTATCGTTGGAAAAAAAATGTTTAGGGAGACCTAAACTAGAAATACCCTTCTCCTCTCGCGGGGCCCGAGGATGATACTATGAATCTGAAATTAACAAGCGCAATGATGACAATGATGTTTCTGCTAAGCGCACTCGCAGGGTGCACAGGCGGAGATGAAACAGTGGATCTGGATGACTCGGATGGAGGATACGACTACGCCTCCAATGTCGACAACCACCGCATGCTGATGGGAGATGTCTGTGACATCAAGGACCTATCCGGAGCATACGACTGGGATGCCGTAGACGACATCTATGAGAACGGAAAGTACGCAGAGAAATCTGATGGTTCCTACAGGACCCTGATGGGCTTTGCAGATGCCGCCGGAAAGAACCACGCTTACGACGACTACTATGGTGCCGACGGCTCATGGAATGACTTCGTCGAGGCAGCAATCGACGGAACAGGACCATTCGCAGGTGAGTCCGATACAGTAAGGGATCAGGCAGTCGAGAAGGGAATCCAAAACGGTGTAATGACCGCGTACGCGATCCACGAACTAAATGCAGCTATCATCAAGGCCGAGGCAGGAAACTGGGGCCCAGATGACGCACAGCACGCTTGGGACGAGGGATGGGCATTCTACCACGGACCAGATGACGCAGACGCAGACTTCGATGGTTGTGGACCATTCGCTACCGCAGCAAAGAGAGGTGGAAACTTCGGGACAGGAGATGCAACCAACATCGCTACCTTAGCAGCAATGAACGATGGATTAGCAGCATTGGTAGCTGAGGATATGCAAGGAGTAATCGATGCTCGCGACGAAGTTCTGAAGAACGTCGTAATCGTTTACTCACAGGCTTCCGTAAGATACGCTTCCAAGATGACCGTTGACCTCGATGAGGCAAACGGCGACTACGACAAGCACCAGGCTGAGGGCCATGCTTTCTTCAGAGTAATCGAGGCTTACGTGGCCGACTACACAGATGCTTGTTACAACAACAAGACTCACGGTATGGCATACCTAGGAGCTGGCGCTGCATCTAACTGTGACGCGTTCGTATGGACACAGCACAACGGTGAGGGCGATTACATGTGCTACAACACAGACCTACACTTCGTCTATGCTGAGGGCACAACTGAGGAAATCTGCGACGGCTTCGCTTCTGTATTCCCAGAGAGCGGAATGCCAGGCTACTACGCTGACTACGGCGCATCCAAGATTGTCGAAATCTTCGATCTGAAGAACGACGGCGACACAGACGCAGATTACGAGGCTCATGTACGCATGTACCTACAACCTGTCTGGGATGCATTTGGCATCACAGCTGACGATATCGGAACACTTCAGTGAACAACTGAATGAGGAAGATATAGCCATAGCTCTGCAGTAAACCGCAGATGACACAACTTTTTGTTGGCAGGGGGCGCATTAGCGTCATACACACACCCAATCATCAATTTCGAATCCCGCAGTTCGGAACGCCCCCTGTCAACACCTTGAAAATCAAGTATACGGGCCAAAAGAACCCAAATAAAACGATCATCGGTAATGTTGGTGAAGAAATCAACCTCTCTTCTGGAAATATCTTATTGGTGTCAGGCGCTTTCCAAGCCATTGAAGAATACGGCATGACAGAGTAATCTACGGTATCAATGACAGGTCCAACGCCATCAATACCATATATGGGTTTAGGAGCGCCTAAACCATACCAAGGTGGGGGATATGCAGGCGACAACGAATCCTACTATCCCTGTCTTAGTTCTGAAGGATGTGGCCATAGGGTTTGATGCATCAACCCCTCTGGTCAAAGTTCCGGATTTGGAGGTGTTCCCCGGGGAAATAATTGCAATCGCAGGCCCATCAGGGATAGGCAAGTCAACCCTACTAAGGACGATAGCGGGACTGGTAAGGCCAATTTCAGGAAGCGTTGAAGTATGTGGCAACTTGCTTCCAGAAAAGGCACCAAGGGGGTCTCTAGGATACATTCCGCAGAGACTAGGACTAGTTAGGCATGCCAGTGTTAGACACAATGTGGATCAGGGTGCAAGAGCTGGTACTAACATCATTGGCCCCACAGTGAGCGCGAGCCTCCCAGAAGCTTGGCTCGCAGTACGGAAAGAAAGGCAAGATCGGTCTATTCGAGCCATAGAGGAAATGAAACTAACTGAAAAGTCCAGAGAACCGATTAGAAGGCTTTCAGGAGGGCAACAGAGAAGAGTAGCGACCGCCCGTACTTTGGCCCAGAGGCCGAGACTGATTCTGGCAGACGAGTTCCTCAGTGAATTAGATGAAGAGACTCTTTCATCCGTTCTGGAAGCCGTAACGAATTATGTGAAGGAAAGCAACGCATCAATGATAGTTGTCGAGCACGATATCGCCAGAGCCAAGATGATGGCCGACAAGCTCCTGATAATCGACGATGGAAGAATGAACCCGTTCATTGAGGGAACTCAAGCATTGGAGGTAAATCCATGAAGGTAGCCATCGACAGTGGGATATTGTCCAAGTCATTCCTGCTGATGGTAATTTTAGCACTCCTGGTATTGGATGGAATGGTTAGTGATTGGGGGAGACTCACCGGTGGCTTCGGAAATCTGAAAGATTTCTTCTACCAGTCGCTTTGGCCTCCAGATTGGAGCGTTCTTGAACCACAAGTATACCCAGTGTGTACGGAGAGCTATCCTCTCGAGTTCACTTGCTCTACTGCATGGATAGGAGTCATAGAGACAATTAAAATAGCATTTGTAGCAACAGTATTTGGGATGGCCTTGTCCATTCCCCTATCTCTAGCCGCCGCTCGAAATCTGAGTCCAAGGTGGCTGTCATACTCCTCTAGATTCCTCCTGTCCGCATTCAGGAGCCTACCTAGCCTCATTTGGGCAATATTCTTTGTCATACTAATCGGGATGGGTCCCCTAGCGGGCGTCCTAGCAATGTCTGTATATACCGTTGGATATCTAGGTAAATTATGGTACGAGGCAATAGAGGGGTTGAACAAGACTCCCATAGAAGCAGCACAAGCAATGGGCCTGAACAAGTTTGAGACGGCTCTGAATGTGGTTATTCCAGAATCGGCAAATGAATTAATTTCCCATTCAATCTTCCTGTTTGAATATAACTTCCGATCTGGAACAATTATCGGAATAGTCGGAGCAGGCGGAATAGGGTATTACATTGACTTGTACCTGAGGTTCCTTCAATACGACAAGGTCGTGGCCTACCTTCT
>CAXHBZ010000003.1:0-15158 GCA_964015215.1 uncultured Candidatus Poseidoniales archaeon
TGTCGTCGGCAGCGTCAGATGTGTATAAGAGACAGGGGTCCCATAGGTCAATACATCGCCTACGACTTCCTTAGAAGTATAGTCAGGACGTCTCCATCCGAGAGAGGATGATCCAATCCCACCCTCTGCCAATCGAATTTCGCACTGGGGCCTTTAACTCTGGCATATCTGAATTTCCTGATGAAATCTCTGTGTAACTTAGCGCAAACGTCCCGTACAGTTGATGTATCCTTGACAATCAATGGCTCGACCATATCCGCCTCTTGGCCCTGAGGTTTCAGAAATATTGACATGAAGTGTAGATTATCGAAAACGAAGTCCTTCATATTCTCAATTCCCTCTCCCGTTTTGGCCGATACTTCCAGTACTGGCCATCCCGGTGGAAGCATTCTCCTGGTCCTTTCGAGATCCTCATTTGTGGCAAGGTCGATTTTATTCACAACAACCACTGCTCTATTGTAAATCCTGTTTCCAGCCAGCGTGTCCACGATATGGTCATCAGTCACATTAGTTCGCAACGTAACTGTTGCTGAAACAATCCCAAAGCTTCTGATTATTCCTTGAATCTCCTCTTCTGACAGATTGGTCTGTTCCACTGTGGACCTTACAACTATTCCCCCTCTCTTGGTCCTGGTGATGAAAACTTGAGGTTCAGGTTGATTTAGCCTCATCCCGGCCATCCAAAGCTCCTTGTCAAGAATATCAAAATGAGACTCTTGGAATGGGTCGACCACGTAAAGGACCATGTCAGAACCCCTGATTACATTCAGGATTGCCCTTCCCCTGCCCTTTCCCTCGGAGGCCCCCTTTATCAGTCCCGGAAGATCGAGAATCTGAATCTTAGCACCTCTGTGATCCAAGACACCTGGGATACAGGTCAGTGTTGTAAATGCAAATGCCCCAGCCTCAGATTCCGCTCCAGTAAGTTGCGATATCAGACTGGATTTACCAACGCTTGGGAATCCAACAAGAGATACAGATGCATCTCCAGATTTCTTGACCTCGAAACCCGCACTTGAACCGCTCTTCTTTGCGTGGGCTACAGCCTTCTCCTTCTTCTCCTTCAGCGCGGCTATTTTGGCCTTGAGCCTACCAATATGGCCCTGAGTAGCCTTGTTATACTTGGTCTTGGATATCTCCTCCTCCAAGGACTTAATCTGCTCTTCAATGGTTGCCAAGCTCCCTCCCTCCAACTATTATTCGTTGTACGCGAGGACCAACTTATTGAATTCGGTGGAGGAAATCATCCATAGTGGTGCGAGCGAGGGTTCATGCCACATTGCCGACTGGTAGCCTTGAAGATACATATGCCCGACGTTATACTCTCTCTGATTGATCCAAAATCTCTGGATATAATCATGAGTATGCCTGTTGGATCAATGATTGAGGGCATGGAATCAAGAGGACTCAGGTCCATCAGGCCAGACCCAGTTTCTTCCTCAAGGCAGTTCGATGTAGATTTAGAAGGAGAAATTCTGGAGTGGATCGATGAAAATAAGCAAATAGAACCCAACAATTCTCTCAAAGAACAAAACATCGAGCCTGATAGCAAGCTAGAATTATTATTACTTATGTGTCATTGGGCGTCTGCAGCGGAATGGAGGTGTTGGGATGCAAGATTATTCCTCTATGTGGAACCGAGTCTAGATCATAGTGTCAATAGCACCGAGTCATTCTTGACTCCAAGCATTTGGAAAGAGTTTTCCTCAGCGATATCATCCTCGGATAGGTCGTCCTTTGTAGAGGGCGTGGTTATTGACTGGATGTCCAGAAGAGAGTCCCTCGGAGAGACCATGGATCCATCATCTGACCCGCGTATTCTTCCGACAATGGAGTCTCATCAGGTTATTTCTGGAGGGCTGTTTGACATAATAGAGAAATCAAGACTAGAGGGGTATTCCATACTCTTGGGCAGGGAATATCTAGAGGCTAGGTCTTGGCACCTTGGGGATATTAGGTTAGAGGACATCATTGGGTGAACAAATGACAGAACTTACCATGTCTCCCATTCCCCCGGAGAGCCCCCCTTCCCCGTCTGTTGTCGTTCTTGGTAGATTCCAACCTTTTCACAGGGGACATGCATACATGATAGAGTTTGCAAACGACTGGAGATTGAAGAATATGCCAAATGCGTCTCTTATTGTGGCCATAGGATCTTCTAACAGGCCAGAGAGCCTGAGAAACCCATGGACCCATTACGAACGCTCTGAGATGATTAGTAGGTGGGTCGTGTCTTCAGGGATTCAAGACTCGCCATTAATTGTCCCAATTCCAGACATTGACGATCCTCCCAACTGGGTTTCTCACGCCGAATTGTATCATGGAGAGTCAGGGTTTTTTCTTTCAAGTGACCCATCCTCACTGAACTTGTACAGGGAATCTGGGTGGGAGGTTATCGAGATTCCGATGAAAGACAGGAATAGATTCGAGGGATGGAGGGTCCGTGAAACCGCTAGGATGATGTCTACCATCGACGACCCTAATGCTGTCATGGAGGTCCTTTGTCCAACTATGCCTCAATCCGTACTGGAGCTGATGATTGACAATGGGTATCTCAGGAGGCTCGCATTCCTAGGAGAGGGCGGGGAGCCAGTAGGGTGATTACCAATCGCCCTCGAATGTGCACTTGGGGTCACAGTAGTCGACCAGTATTCCCGATATCAGATATCCGTAAGCCATCATCTTGGCCTCGGGAACCTCCAAAACCAGGTTGTGAGCTAGGGAATGATGCCACATAGGGCCATTGGTATTCCCCGTAGGAAGTAATGGGAAATCCCCATCAAAGTAAGCCGCTGAAGAGCCATTGATTGGACCGTCAACTACCTCAACTCCAAATGGGTGATACGCAGAACCATTTACGACAGGGACATTCCCAGTTCTAACAGCTCTGTCAGCTGAGAGTGTTGTAACCTGTGCATCCATCATAGAGGTAAGGTAGAACATATCAAACGGCTTTAGCATATCGCCATAGCCAGTCTCCCTGAAAGGAAGGTATGTTTCGCCGTCCGTAGAATCCCATATGGATTGAAGCAGGGCTATGGAAACTGCACGGTCCAATCTAGATGGAAGCGAAACCTCACTCGAAAGAAGCTCGAAGAATTGTCCAGGATACTCATCGGATCCGTAGTGAGTTGACCTCTCCACCTGATGAGTGAATGAGGTTCCCCCAACCCAAAGGACACCCCACTCGAGCTCGGGTACAAATGCAAGTAGCGAGGGCCCTCTGAGCCCCCCAAGTGATATCCCGATGTAGTTCACGGTTTCAATATCAATCATGTCCGTACCGTTGTGCTTGAAGTGTTCGGTATCAGAGCAGACTCCTGTTATGGTTCTGACCATTGAGATGTGATTCACTACAGCTTGCATCTGTCTTTCTTGCTGGTATTGGAACTCTTTTAGATCCATAAGAGCGAAAGTCATAGCGTCCAAGTCCCCATCTGAGCTCCAACCCTTGAAGTCAGTAGCAATCACAACAGTCTGGTACTCATTAGCAATCGATCTTGCATTCATAGCATACGAATCCCCGTCACCAAAAAGCCCATGACCGAAAACTGTCAAAGGGCCAGATGTATTATTTTCTGCCAGTGATTTTGGAATCAACATTGTGAAGTCTATCTCTCTGTTTTGGACGAATTCAGGGTCACCGGCGACTCCCCTCATCAAGGGCGACCTAGCAAATTCATTCTCCATGTAATGGGGAGTTGTGACAGTCCCTCTGATTAGCCTCAGAGATGTGTTATCATTCCCGAAGTTCTCCTCAATATCTGTAATCTGACAGCCAATTCCGCCTTCTCCAAGTCTTTGCTCAGCATCATCTCGCATGATCAGAATATCTTGAAGTATAGACTCAGTTGAGGCTGTGTGGAACCACCATGCTGATTGTAGATTGCCTCTCTCAAATCCACCAGCATCGAGCTTTTCGAAAACCTCCTCGTAAGCCTCTCTCTGAGCCTCAATACCATCAGAGTCCGTCCCATTGCCGTCTCTGAGTGCTCTGAACCCATCTGATGAGGTAATTGGAACACCCTCCTCATTCACAAGATTCCTGAATCCTACTGCATACTTGGTGTTGTGATTCAAACCCTCAATTGTCCTCAAGAAAAGCAGGGTTTCCTCATCATCCTGCGCGCGTGCGTCCAACTCTATCCAGTGATGTACTTTCTCTCCCGTCTCCATGTTGAGAAGTATACTGTTATGCCCATTCATCGTTGATATCCCGATATCAAACTGAGTTGCCATTCCCTCGATATTTGGAACTTCATCAAAGGCAGTAAAGATTTGCGTTGAGGGGCTGAAGCCATCCAGTCTGTCCAATATCACCATATTGTCACTCACTGATGATCGAGTATCAGGTATCGCCTCCCCATCAATACTCAGCCTGTATCCGGTATCCTGGGTTTCGTCAACATCCAAAAATGCCCCCGAAGGAAATGGAAGCATGCAGTGGATATGATTGGTATCATCGCAGAAATTACTGCCTTCAATTTTGATGATTCCATTTTCCGAAGAATTAGTGCCGTTGTCTAGGGGATCAGTCGGTCCCTGTAATTCATCAGTAATCTCACTTCCGTGATTGTTGTTTGTTCCGCCTAAACAGCCTGCAAGTAACATTGTTGAGACCATAATCAAAGCTAACATCTTCCTCAATCTAATATCCATTTTTCTCACCACAATTCCAATCTAAAGTAATTTCTCTAACAGTCAGAACACCACACATCTTCAGGCATCTCTCCAGACAGCCACGAACCGAACCACTCGGAGAATGAAATAGACTCGTCCTCAAGTTGGTAGAACCAACTGGAAAATAAAATCCCATGATTATCCCCGGATTCTATCCAACCGGACATTTCAACACCTTCGCTTTCTATGTGTAATTCAGAGTTCCTCAACCTCCAGTTGTAATCTTCTGGAGGGTTGTTGAGTAACCCATTGAAGTATTTCATTGTCTCATCCTGAGCGCTGTCAAACCTTCCATATGTTATATCCGGATTGTAAATATTCAGGAATATGTCCAGATGGGCACTGGTCATATCATTCCAGTCCAGTGATGACCCGTTATAGGTAAGGCCATCAAGCCACGTAAAGGAGGTGTTATTCAATCCCCATGCAGGGTAAAGGTCAGTAGTTCCAGTGCTGGTAACACCCCCCGTACTGTCATGGAAAACAAAGATATTGGCGTCTGGCAGAGCTTCGGCGAGGCTCCCTGCGTAGAAACCAGCCGCAATAGCTCCTCCGCTTGACCCTAAAACGTAGTATGTACTAGCATTCGGATAACTGGAAACAAAGTAATCAAAAGCGCTCATAGCGTTTGGGTATCCCCTGTGATGCATCACATTATCCCCGTAAGTCAAAGTAGCATTTCCCATATGGACGTCTCCTGTACAATATGGCACGAACACCATTGTAGAATCTATCAGTGGATTATCTCTATTGTCCAAGTCAAGTATCCCGCCCCATCCTGTGGGATTCTGCCAGTAAGCCCCAGTACTAGACGAATTTTCAACAGTACATGTGAAATCATTCCAGCACGCTCCTCCCCCATTGAAGAACAAGACCGCCACATCAGAGTCTCCGTCACGTGAATAAAACGAGTATTCAGATCCGTCAGAGCACATACAATCCTCATCTTCTGGATCATGTTTCGTCCACGTTTCGGTATACTTTGGGACCCAGTAATCACAGCTCCCATCATCATCGGTAGCTTCAGCCATGAAGTTGTTAGCTGCGTTGTCGGTACAGCCCGAGACCTCATTTATGTCAAATATCCCATCACCGTCAGAATCTGCATAAACACAGGGTCCCCCCGCGGTCGCATTTTTATCGTAATTTTCCGCTCTTTCGTCCATACAACCAGCTATCTCCGACGACTCGTCGGTTTCTCCAGAGCATCCCGAAAGAATCATGCTGGAGATCAGAAGGATGGCCGTAAGTTGCCTCACACTCTCAATCATACGCCATCATGAATGCAGGACATATATCATCATTCCTCGACCATATCCGCTACTATTACCTTCGAAGCAATGAGGACCCTTTCGTGAAGCATGTACCCCTCTTCAATGACTTCCATAACAGACCCCGGTTCCACTCCAACTGGAGCAGGAAGCATAGCTATTGCCTCCATTTTAGTTGGATCAAACTTATTTCCAATAGCCTCAATGTGAGTGACTCCCTCAGATTCCAATGCCGTTCTTAAACCACGGATGGTCATTTTTGTCCCTTCAATAAAACCATCTCCATCTGGTCCATCTGTCTGGTTAATTGCCTTCTCCATTCCACTAAGGAGTGGAAGGATTTTTCTAGCGAGAGAAGAAGATCCGTATCTAATGGCCTCAGATCTTTCTTTGGCCGATTTCTGCCTCAGATTGGCCATGTCAGCAGTCCGATATTGCAATTCTTTTTCTAGGTCAGAAATCTTATGTTCAAGCTCTTCTAGACGGTCATTTTCAATGACTTCAATGTCGCCCGCGTCAACCTGCTCCTCTTCATCCACGAGTCTCCCCCTCCTTGCCCCTTCAATAATCCAATGGAAAACTAGCCAGAGTAGAAGTACTCCCCAGCCGTTTTTTGTTCCCTATCCTTGACACTTCCGGGTTTGTTGATACGTGGCCGTTTAGATTCGTGGTCCCTCCTAAATGTGACTTCCACCCCTGATAGGAATCTGTTCATGCCCTTTCTTAGACTGAGGGGTCCAACAGCATGACCTTTCTTTCCACCAGTCCCTTCGAAAACCAATAATGAGTCGCTGACAATGTCAACGAAGTAAATATCATGATCTATCACCATGGCAGCTTTCTCATTGCTCTCCATGGTTCTCCTAATCGCTTTGGCCGCCTCCATCCTGGCATTGGCGTCCAAATGAGCACTCGGCTCATCGAGAAGGTATAGGTCAGCATCCCTGCCCAGACAAATTGCTATGCTTACCGCTTGTAACTCTCCTCCTGATAATCTTGATGCCTCCAAATCTAGCATTTTGTCAATTTGGAGGGGCCTAATTACCTGAGTGTGAAACTCACCGGATCTCCATTTTGTACCTATTTCGACATCAAGCCAAAGCTGTACTGTGCCCTCGAAATCACCTGTAACGTGTTGAGGCTTGTAGGAAACAGAAGCCTCCATTGTACACCATCCCTGATCCGGCTCCAGTTCTCCAGCGATCATTTTCACCATCGTTGTCTTCCCCGTTGCATTTGGTCCGACGACTCCGATTACCTCTGCCGACCTGACCTGACCTTGTCCAGTCGTGAGATGGAAATCTCCCATTTTCTTCTCCATGTCTCCCCACTTGAGAATCGGAAGTCCGATGTCTTCACCCCTAGTTCTCCCCCTGAGAAATTTTATGGGTTTGTCCCTTATCCTCACATTTTCTTCTGGGAGGTATCCATCGAGGTAGGCGTTGATAGCCGTCCTTGTGGTTCTGGGAGGAGTGAAAATCCCATACCCTGCCCTCTCGCCATAAACAACATGAAGCAAATCACAGAGAACATCCAATATGGCGAGATCGTGCTCAACTACTAACACTCTTTTTCCTTCAGAAGACAGGTCTTGAATGATTTTCACCATCCTCATTCTTTCGTAGATGTCCAAATACGAGGATGGCTCGTCAAAGAAATAAACATCCGCTTCCTTGAGAAGTGTTGCACAGAGAGCGACTCTTTGTAGCTCTCCACCTGATAGAGAGCCTAGCTTTCTGGTTAGGATATGTTCGATTCCCAGGGATTTCGAAAATTTTGTTATTTCGCCCTTATCATCAACCCTTTCCAGTAGTTCTCTTACCTCTCCCTCGAAAATTCTTGGTAGCCTATCGATGTATTGAGGTTTTACAGCGATTGTAACTCCTTCCTTGGACAATAGCGAAAGATAATCTCTCAGCTCGCCCCGAGGGAAGGCCTGTATCACCTCGTCCCAATCAGGTGAGCCATTACGCCAATCCCCTAAATTAGGTTTGATGCTCCCGGATAGAAGATTAACTGCAGTGGATTTTCCCATCCCGTTCGGCCCTAATATCCCAACAACCTGCTCTTGCCTGGGTGCTGGTAGTCTAAACAGTCTGAAGCTATTCTCACCGTAGCAATGTGTCATCTCTGAATCAAGCTCCTCGGGGAGATTTATCACAATAACCGCGTCGTCAGGACAATGCCTAGCGCGATTGAAGCATACAGGACATGCTGACTCCAGGATCTTGCACTTGTCTCCATCAAATTGTATGCATTCCCGCTCACATAGCGCTGAGTATTTCTTCATGTATGCGTATGCGTTGCTATTGGGCTTGCATCTGTCCTCGACCAGAACCGCTACCCTCATGATACTCCCCCTCGTCACCCACTCAATACTTCTTTGGATTTACCGGGCCTCAACGACTCATTCCTAAATAGCTAGGAATCTATAGCGTGCGTAGACGTAACCGGCTAGGGCTATTTTCTCAGACTTTGACAGCTGAACCCTCTCGGTGAATACATCCCCTCCCTTTTTCCTTATTTTAGCCATGATTGATTCGTAGAATTTTGCCATTGCTGCTGGGGAATACCTCGATGCTTTATCCAGCATTGGGAGGAGTTTGAACGCCCTCTCGCGATATCTCTCAGCCTGCTCTATGAAATCCTCGACAAAAGGCTTCCAGCCGGGGTGAGTAATCACCTTCGAACCCTCGAGAACGTCTTCAGGCGTTATGCCGAATCTGGCTAAATCCTCTGTTGGTAAATAAATTCGATTTCTTGCAGCGTCCTCAGCGACATCCCGAAGAATATTTGTGAGTTGCATGTAAATGCCCCATGCCTCGGCGTATTCAACTGCCATTGGGTCATCATAGCCATAAATTTCAATGCAGACCAGTCCTACAGTAGAGGCTACTCTGTAACAGTATGCGTATAAATCCTCGAAGGTCTCATAGCGATTCCTGTGAAAATCATCTTCCATTCCACTAATCATATCATCGAGCTCCTGACGCTGAATGCCAAATTTCCTGACGGTATCTTTCAGAGCTATGAAAATTGGATCTGTGGAAGTCACATCCTCATAGGCTGTAGAGAGTTTTTTCCTGTAGTAGAAAAGTTGCGACATTTTCTCGTTGTAAGAGGTCCTATCAACTACCGGGTCTCCACTACTGAGACGTTCGATATTTACTCTGTAGTCGACTGACTCAGGGTCATCTGAGGATCCTCCGGGGAAGTAGTCAACATAGTCTCCGTCTGCTATGTCATCAGCTCTCCTGCAGAAGGCATAGTAGGCGCAGATGGCCCTTCTCTGCAAATCTGGGAGATACTTAAATGAGTGATAGAAGTTACCTGCTTCCCTTCTTGTCAACTCTTCACAATAATCGTATGCCGTTTCCACAATACTTTCTGGCACCTCGTTCTCTGACCATATTGGGGCATCAATATGTGCGAATGGATTTACCAATTCACCTCTTGTTCCAATAACGCCCATGAACAACGCCCCTTCCCTTACTGCTTCCAAGGCTGTAATACTAATCGCGCGCACGGCCTCCCTCGTCATTCCGACGGTTTCTCTTACTCTGTCAATCCCCTTAGCCTCGATATCGGGCTCGATGAGAGAAACGCTCCTGTCTGAAACGAAGCCCACCGTCAGAGACTCCTCCGCTTCATCAGAAACTGGCATGTGTTTATTGGAGCGACAAAGTGGTCCTATTGAACCTCTCCCTAGTTTGTGTCCGTGCTTTTCAATTCGCAAGCACTCATTTGTGTACGGAATCAATATAGCAGTGAACTCGACATCCTCTTTGAGGGGATACTGATCAAGACTTTGCGGATTATTCCTCTAATTTCTTTTCTGGAGATCTTAATTCTTTTTTCCCCATCAAGGACGTTTTCTGTTTTGAGAAGTTCCAGAGTTCGTTTTCCTATGATAACCGGTATCATACAGGCTCCTCTTAACCTGTATTGTCTATGAGGTAGCATCTGTATGTATTTGACTGCCTCCATGAGGTGTTCCTCCGCTCTTTGGATGTAGATATCCATTAGAGGCCTGAACGAGTCCATATTTGCCTTCTCAAGTAAATCCTCTGGGGTTAGGCCTACATTATTTAGATCGTCAGAGGGTATGTAGCACCGGCCTATGCCCAAATCTTCAGGTATGTCCCTCAGGATGTTAATCATCTGCAGAGCCTTGCCAAACCTCACTCCGGCCTCCATCATTTCCTCCTTCTCTCGATCTCCCACTCTGAACGCGTGTCTCAAGCACATCTCAGTCCAAAATTCACCTACGCTTCCAGCTACCCTGTATGCATAATCATCCATTTCATCGTAGTTTTCTAGAGACGATATCACTCCATTTTCTTTACCAGAAAATCTCATCAAATCTCGCTCCTGCCCGCTGATGATAATTCCTAGACATCTTCTGATAAGTTCCTTGTCTATCTCCGAGGACTTGTCGAGAAGTCCGATAGGACCATAGGCGCCAATCAGCAATGCGGCCTCAGCTGGATTCTCTTGGAATTCTGATAGTTCAGTAAAATCCGGCAACCTGCGAGACCTCCCTTGTGCCCTCTCATTGTAATCACTCAGAAGGCCGAGCAGATATTCTCTCTCTCCCTTGGAAGAGTCAGCAATAGTATCAGAAATTCTCGCCAGAAGGTACAATAAACCTATTTGCCCTTTTACAGATTTTGGAAGTCTCTTCAAGGTGATGTAGAACGACCTTGACGTTCCCTCAAGAAGTCGGTCATTGAATGAATCTAAGGTCGTCATGCCTCACTCCCGCTTGTGCGTGGAGGCCATACGCCTAAGACTCTCGCAAACCAGCATCTTTCAGAGCCTCCACTAGGACCCCCCCTATCTCAGACGGGTCCCTGGCAACATAGATACCAGCCTTTTCAAATGCAGCGAACTTTTCAAATGCGGTTCCCTTGCCGCCTGATATTATCGCTCCTGCATGCCCCATCCTTTTGCCAGGAGGGGCAGTCGACCCAGCGACAAAACCTATGACTGGCTTGCTCATATTATGAGATACCCACTCTGCTGCATCTTCTTCTGCGGACCCTCCAATCTCTCCTATCATTACTACTGCAACAGTTTCAGGATCATTCTCGAATGCCTCTAGACAATCGATGAAACCGGTCCCACTGACAGGATCTCCTCCGATTCCAACGCATGTGGTCTGTCCTTCGTCCACACTCATTGTTTGGGCCACTGCCTCGTAGGTGAGTGTTCCAGACTTAGATACGATTCCAATCCTTCCCTTCTTGTGTATGAATGCAGGCATAATTCCAACCTTGCAACCACCCTCGATCCCCGGAGAGATAATGCCGGGGCAGTTAGGCCCTATCAGCCTCACGTCTTCGTACTGGCTCACCATATCAACTGCCCTGATCATATCCAGTGTCGGTATCCCCTCTGTAATGCAGACGATTAGGCCGCCGCCATTTTCGTTGAATGCTTCCGCTGCCTCATGGATCGCTTCTGCCGCAAACCGTGCCGGTACGTAGATCGCACTTACATCAGCTCCTGTCTGAGAAACAGCTTCCCTCATACTGTCGAAGACTGGAATCTCACTTCCTTCTAGATTGATTTTCTGCCCGCCCTTTCCTGGGGTAACTCCTCCTACCACATTGGTCTTGTAACGAATCATTCTAGTCCCATGAAATGTCCCCTGTTTTCCCGTAATTCCTTGGATCAAGACCTTACTATTCTCGTCAATCCAAATGGCCATCAGTTATCGCCCCCTATGCATGCTACAATCTTCCTAGCTCCCTCGGATAGGGAACTAACAGTGTGGATGGATATGTCGCTTCCATCAAGAATCGCTTTCCCCTGTTCATGGTTGGTACCCGAGAAACGCACTACTAAAGGAACGTCTAAACCAATCTCTTTGGATGCCTCAATGACGCTTCTTGCCACCATGTCGCAACGAATTATGCCTCCGAAAATATTCACCAAAATCCCCTCAACATTTTCATCCTCGAGTATGATTTGGAAGGCCGCAGTTATCGACTCGCGCGTCGCACCGCCTCCTATGTCCAGGAAGTTTGCGGGCTCTCCCCCGTACAACTTGATGACATCCATTGATGCCATCGCTAGCCCCGCTCCGTTGACCAAACACCCTATGTTGCCATCCAACTTGACGTAGGATAGGCCGAGTTCGTTAGCCCTGATTTCGACGTCTTCCTCCTCGGACAGATCTCGCAAATTATCCCTCCAGGGATGCCTAAAGTGGGCATTCTCATCCAGAGAAACCTTTGCGTCCAATGCAATCATAGAACCATCCTTCGTCCTTACCAGGGGGTTTATCTCAATCATGGAACAGTCTTTTTCGATAAACATGGCATAAAGTGATTTCAACATCTGAATCAACTCCTTCTCCGAGTTACCGGCCAACCCCAGAGATACTGAAAGAGAGGCACAATCATCCAAGTCCAGTCCACTGGTGGGATTTGCCCAGATTTTGTGGATGGCCTCAGGGGTCTTCTCTGCAACTTCTTCAATGTCTACTCCTCCCTCAGTAGATGCCATAACGAGCACTGATTTACGATCTCTATCCACTAGGATAGCCAGATAGAATTCATGGTCGATGTCACAACCAGATTCAACATACATGTTGGTAACTATTTTTCCGGCATCCCCGGTTTGTTTGGTCACCAGCCTGTTACCGCATATATTTCTCGAGAACTCCTCGACATCGCTCTTTGAGAAGGCTATTTTCACACCCCCCTTCATTACTTCCTCTCCAGATTCAGAATCATACAGTATGCCCTTACCTCGGCCACCCGCATGAATCTGACTCTTGACGGCCACTACTTCAGAGCCCAGTGAGTCGTAAGCATCAAGGGCATCTTCTACACTTTCACAGTGGATTCCATCGAGTACATTGACTCCGAATTCACGAAACATTTCCTTGGCTTGGTACTCGTGGATGTTCATATTACAACCCCTCCACTCGCACTTCGTCTTTGAAGGATGCGCTGGCGGAACTTGGACAGGGACACGAAGCTCTCAAACAGTTTCACTATTCCCCAAGGGCATGGATGTACTGGTACTGGCAGGTGGGTTAGGCACCAGACTACGACCATTAACCGAAGGCAGGGCAAAGCCATTACTGCCTATTCTTGACAAGACACTTTTGGAGAGGGTTGTTGAATCTGTTCCAGAGGATTTAGTCGACAGAGTGGTGGTGGCAGCAGGATACGGCGTCGAGGAAATAGTAGAATTCTCTGAGTCAGGGGTGTCGCCGTACGAAATATCACTCTCCATCGAGTCTGAGCCTCTGGGAACTGGGGGGGCAGTTGCATATGCTACTCCCAAGCTCAGCGGAGAAGGCCCAGTCATCATCCTGAATGGGGATTTGATATCAAGCGTGGACGTAAAAGCTCTGATTGAGCACCATATCAAGACAGGGGCGAGTGCGACACTTTCTCTTTGGGAGGTTGAGGACCCCAGTAGGTTCGGAGTATGCGAACTTGACGACACAGGTATGATAAGGAGATTCCAAGAAAAGCCGGCTAAGGGGACTGAGTTTTCTAATCTTATCAACGCCGGATGCTCTATCTTGAATAGGGATGTCCTGAAGTCCCTCCCATCCGGCAAGTTCAGTATGGAAAGAGAGATATTCCCTAGAATCGCCGAGTCTGGAATGATGGCTGGCTTGCCATTTGAAGGATATTTCGTTGATGCTGGAACTCCTGAATCATTCATTGAGGCTTCGAAAATTTGCATCGAGAATGGTAGATTCGAAAGTGGAAACAGAGTTCAGGGATCATGGTTCGGAACCGATTCAGTTTGTAGGGGAACGGTCGAGAATTGTTCGGTAGGAAGGGAGGCAGTCATATCAAAACATGCGTCACTCCGAAACTCGGTGATTCTCGAGGGAGCCATAATTGGAGAGGGCTCTGACCTCGACTCTTGTATTATCGGAGAAGGGGTTGTAGTCCCTCCCAACTCTGCGATGTTCCGGGAAGTTATAGCCAATTGAAACTATCTCGCACCATGTGAATTACGGACTTCAAGGACCTTTGAGGAAGCTCAAGCGGGGATAGTTCAAATCTTGAGCTCTTATCGCGCAATCATGAATAGGCCCCTCATTATTGTCAACTTCAAGACATACGAAGGGGCTCAAGGGCATTCGGCAGAGGTCCTTGCGCGCGCAATGGAATCAGTCGATACCGATGCCAGACTGGTTGCCGCAGTTTCTGCGCTTGACCTATCATCTGTAGTGAAGGCAGCACCCAATCTGGAAGTCTGGTGCCAACATCTTGACCCGATAACCTTCGGCTCAAATACCGGTTGGTTACATCCAGACACTGCCGTGGCTAGGGGCGCTAGTGGGACTCTGATTAATCACGCTGAACACAAAGTAAGCCTGGAGAACGTAGCCATGTTACTGGATCAAGTCCCAGAGGGATTTGAGGTATGTGCATGTGCCGCGGATGTAGATGAGGCCAGAGCCCTTGCAGCCCTCGTACCTGACTACGTCGCAGTAGAACCGCCAGAGCTAATCGGAGGGGACATTTCCGTGACATCAGCAGATCCGGAGATAGTCTCAGGAACGGTTTCAGCAGTTATTGATACCAATGAAAATGTTCGAGTATTGTGTGGTGCGGGAGTCAAAACGGGAATGGATGTTTCAACCGCGATGGATTTAGGCGCTGGAGGCGTATTGTTAGCCAGTGGAGTGACTAAGTCGCTGAATCCATCGGAGTCATTGGCCGATTTGGTTTCGCTTCTCTGATGGATTGTTGAACGTTGTGATAAGATAGCATATTGTCAAAGTAACCACCAGATAGCCAATTTGACTGAAAGACCTGATCTCCTGCAAAATAATTACCAGGAAGAACATGCAAGACATTACTGTAAGGAGTACCACGTGTATTATATGCGAGCCAGTCAATCTCGGGTCTAGGAAATCATAGAAATAAATACCCGATTTTCGAGCATTGTATGCCGAGAATAGGACGTAAAGGCAACCAAATACTATGGGGTAGAGGACGTGTTCTATGTCAAGATCGTACTCCGATAGGGTAGTTTCGGTGAATATGAGAAAAATGTTTCCGTTATGCATCAGTTGACTGTCCCATTTGAAGTAATGCCGGATATTATCCCCTCTAAGATTTGCCTCGGGAATCAATAGAAATGTTACTGTTCCACTGACCAGAAGTGCGGAGGCGATGCTGGAAGAAAGTAAAGCGGGAAACAACCAATTCAGATTATGGG
>CAXHBZ010000004.1:0-15069 GCA_964015215.1 uncultured Candidatus Poseidoniales archaeon
GATTGACATTGGAGGAGAGTCAACGAGACCTGGAGCTATCAAGGTGGATACTAATGAAGAAATTCTTAGGATAGTACCCGTAATTGAGGCAATAAGAGATGAATTACCCGACATCGGAATTTCTGTGGATACTAGGAAGTCTTTGGTCGCCCAGGAGGCATTGAGATATGGAGCCGATATGATTAATGATATTTCGTCAATTGGCGATCCAAAAATGATTGATGCAATAGTTGAATATGATTGCCCAATTTGCATAATGCACATGAGCGGAAATCCAAAAAATATGCAAAATAATCCAAATTATGATGATGTTGTCTCTGAAGTGAGGGAGAAGATCTCTGAAACCGTATCTACCCTCAACGATAATGGGATTGAAAATTCTAGAATAATTGCTGACCCGGGAATAGGGTTTGGTAAGCTTCTGAAGCATAATATCTCATTACTTTCAGCTGGTAGAAAAATACTCCCTAGTGAAGATATAGGCTTAATGTGGGGAGTCAGTAGAAAAAGTATGTTTTCTGACCTCCTTGGCAGGAAATCCACTGAGGACCGTCTCGCTGGGTCATTGGGCATCGCTTCCCGAGCACCTGGGCTCGGTGTTGATATAATCAGAGTGCATGACGTGGCTGAGCACACCGACTTGTTCACTACGATTGATTCCCTGGGGCGATAGTTTGTCTGATGAGTACAATGTTGTCGATTTTGATGATAATTTGAGGATCGTCGGCACAGCCCATGTAAGCAGTAAATCGGTAAAAACAGTAAGGGCGCAAATCCTAGAGTATGAGCCGGACGTTGTCGCAGTGGAATTGTGCGATTCAAGATTATCCACCCTTAGGGAGCCTGAGACCCTTGATTCTCAAGACCTCTTGAAGATTATCAAGGAGGGTAAGTCGGCCATGATCTTACTTCAATCGGCTCTTGCTGTTCAACAGAGGAAGATGGGAGTCTCCGCAGGAGAGACCCCCGGAGCTGAGCTTCTGGCTGCTGTTGAAGGTGCAGAAGAGTCTCAAATCCCATATGAAATGATAGATAGAGATGTCGTGATCACCCTCAAAAGAGCCTGGCACAGGATGGGGCTATTGGAAAAATGGAGGATAGTAAATACCCTGCTTTTCGACGATACTGATGAAGAAGTTTCCATCGAAGAGGTCTTGGACGATTCAGATATGATGAGTAAACTCATGGAGGAAGCCAGAGGAGTCGCTCCCAATGCAGGTGAGGTCCTGATTGATGAAAGAGATGCTTTCTTGGCTGCGAAAATACAACAGATGAGGGATAGGGGGAAAATTCTGGCAGTTGTTGGTGCAGGACACCTAGAGGGAATTATTGAAAATCTGAATAGACCCGCTAACGAGGTCACATCAAGACTTCCAGCGCTAAGTTCAGAGCCCCCTAAGAAGATCTGGCCCAAGATTGTGATGGCGGCAATTCCTCTCTTTCTATTCGGTGCATTAGGATACATGGCCATTAATGGGGAAATTACGCAACTCAGACAGACTGCCATGACCTGGCTTGTACTAAATGCGACCTTAGCTGGATTGGGTGTCATATTAGCTAGAGGGCATCCGGTTTCTGCGCTTGTTGGGGCATTAGCCTCCCCAATAACGTCCCTAAACCCAACCCTCGCCGCTGGCTGGTTTGCGGGCTACACCCAGTTCAAGTTGGACGGCCCAACGGTACGCGATACGAAAGATTTCCTAGCCTTGGACGATATCTCACTTTTCTGGAAAAACAGAGTAGGGAAGGTTCTGATGGTGACTGCTTTGGGTAACGTCGGATCGATGGCAGGAGCTTGGATCGCAGGTGGAGCGATTCTTGGAATGCTAATAGGGTGAAATCCGTTTTTTTGAGTCATTTCGGATAGGACCTAGATTAATTCAGATTTGCCCCCATTCAAGTGAGCTCCATCCCCTCTCGTGCAGGTAATACAACACCATTTTCGTTATTACCTCTAGTCCGGCAACGGTTCCCGCTAATGCAAACGCCTCCGATGAGGTAATGCCTAAGTCATCAGAAAACCATGTAGCCGATAATAGTGTAAGAATGAAGGTATCGGTCGTCGCGATAATTCTCCATGTTATCGTCTTGATCAAGCTACGTTTTTTTGTTGAGCTCATTTGAGTCCCCTACCTAGATCTGATTTCATCATAATGACTCGATGACAACAGCTATTCCTTGGCCACCACCGATGCAGGCAGTAGCAACCCCGTACTTACCACCTCTTCTCCTCAATTCCAATGAGAGGGTGAGGAGAAGACGTGTCCCTGTGGCTGCTAGTGGGTGTCCTAGGCCTACTGCCCCTCCATTCACATTCACCCTATCGGGGTCTATACCGAGGTCCTTGATACAGGCAACACACTGTCCAGCAAAGGCCTCGTTAATCTCCCAGAGATCTATATCCTCGACTCTCAATCCTGCTTTCTGCAATGCCAGGATGCTACTTGGAACGGGCCCGTGGGCCATAATCTTTGGATCCAGTCCTACGATCCCCCATGACACTATTTTTGAAAGTGGGGAGTCTCCATCTGATTTTGCCCTGGACCCAGACTTAATGACAAGTGCCGCGGCTCCATCCACTACTCCTGAAGCATTCCCAGCTGTGACCAATGATTCTGGTCCGAAATGGGTCCTGAGCTTGGACAGGGATTCCACGGTGGTCCCCAACACCACATGATCATCATGTGAGGGGCCCAAGATTCCTTCTTGAGTAACAACCTCAACAATTTCCTCATTCCATACCCCATTCCTGATACTCTCCTCCGTCCTCTGATGACTCAAAGCAGCAAACTTATCTGCTTCCTCTCTGGATACTTCGAGCCTCCTGCATAGTTCATCACTAGTTTGAGCCATGAAGTATCCACACACGTCATCTCGGAGGTTGGTGAAAAGATAATCCTCCAAATCCTTAGGAATTTCTTCACCCATCCTAGGTGGTCTTCCTAGCTTGTAGGTATCTCTCATATCCCGCAGCACATGTGGGGCCTGACTGAGATTTTCCATTCCCCCTGCGATGACGGTCTCTGCCTCCCCTAACATGATCATTTGAGCCGCAGATACCACTGATTGAGCGCCACTTCCACATAGCCTATTGAGAGTGAGCATCGGGACCTGATGAGGTATCCCGGACAATAGGCCTGCCCTGCGGGCACCAAAAATGGCTTGTGATGATGTTTGAAGGGCATGTCCCATGATTACGTGATCGACCTCTGATGGCTCGGTGTTTGTTTTTTGCAAAGCACCTTTTATTGCAATTGATCCGAGCTCTTCCGCGGATATCGATGATAACCTTCCACCTTGGCCACCATCTCCTCTCTTTCCGCCCATCCACTCGCAGAACGGAGTTCTTGCACCTCCTACGATAACTATGTCATGCTCTTCCATGGTTAACGCAGGAGGATGGCCCTCAAGAGTGTGACTATTGGAAGATTATTCAAGACTGCTCATCATCTGTCATCGAACCCAGATAGTCAGGTAATTCGACGCCTGACATCTTGGCTACGTCGTGTATTGGCGGCAAACTCTGAACTAGGCTACTGACGAAGTTACTTGTGGCAGAGGAGCCTTCTGAATTATTGCCACTGTCCCAGACAGTAATCTTATCGATTTTCAGGTTCCTGATAGCCTCGGTCTGAGCTGCAACCATATTCTCTATTTTCTCTACCATCAACAGAGTTGCTGCGGCTTTGGGGTCACCAGATGCGCTACTAACTAGATTGCTGTATCCTTGTGCCTTTGCATCCAGGACCTTCTGAATTCCCTCCGCCTCTGCTTCATATTTTGCGAGGATTGCGTCCGCCTCTCCTCTGGCAACTCTTCTCTGTCTCTCTGCCTCTGCCTCAGCTGCGATCTCTATCTGTTGCTTCTGAATTGTGACCTGGACGATTTCACTGGCTTTGAGCCTCTCCTCTTCCTCTGAGTAGAAGGCCTTCTGAATTTCCGCTTCAGCCTGTGCCTTGGCTATGTCAGCTCTCTGCTTCGCAGAAGCCTCAGCTTCAGCTAGATCGGCATTTGCTCGAGCAATTTCGGCCTGGGCCGCGTTCTCTCCCGAAATAGCCATTGCCTCTTGTTGCTCCACGAAAACACGTTGATCAGCCTCCGCGGCCTTCCTTCCCTTTTCAGCGGCAGCCATGTTCTCTGCTACGGTGATCTCTCTTTCCTTACTGGCGATAGCGGCCCCAATCGCTCCATCCCTCTCTGCATTGGCGACATCGACTCTCGCATTTTCAACTGCTGTAGCGGCGGCCTTCTTTCCGATGCTTTCTATGTAATCGGATTCATCCGTAATGTCAACAATATTTACGTTAAGTTGCGTGAGTCCAAATTTCCTTAGCTCTTGATCCACATTTTGAGTGATTAGTGAAAGAAATGCGTCACGATCCTGGTTAATCTGCTCAATGGTTAGTGAAGCTACAGTGAGACGCAACTGACCAAGAATAATTTCCTCCGCGAGTTTCTCAATTTCTGGGATTTTGAAACCAAGCAACCTTTCGGCGGCATTGGCCATGATCGAGGGTTCCTTACTCACTCCCACTGTAAACGTACTGGGGACATTGATCCTAATGTTCTGCAATGACAGAGCGCCCTTCAAGTCAATATTAATTGGCATCGGCTTGAGTGATATGTAGGCGTAATCCTGAATCAGCGGCCAAACTAGAGCGGCCCCCCCATGCACGACCCTTGACGGTTTGGCCCTCCCATCAGCCGCCTTAGCAGTCCTACCATAGATGACCATGACCTGGTCAGGAGGGCACCTCTTGTACCTCTGAGAGAAAAATATCACCGCAGCTACGAGTACAAGAATAATTGCGAAAATCATTATTGTACCTATCGTTCCACCGTCTGCTCCACTTGATTGTCTGAGCGCTGTCATTACCATTACGTTCCACTCCTGTATCCAAGACGGAGGTGGGGGTCATGAAGTCTTGCCCGAAATGGGGATATTATAGGTGTTTGAAATTAAATCATATTCTCTTGACCAGCAGAACCTCGCCCATGGTTCCAACTACTTGTATCAGCCTTCCAGTACCAATCTCTTGCTGATCCTCTGACCTTGCATTGTATGTACTTAGGGAGCCATTTGTCTCAATCTGAACTTGTCCCACCCCCTCATGAGGGATGACAAGGTATACTTGGCCCTTGGACCCTATTGTGTCGCCAATTTCGACATTTCCTGATGATTGCATGGCAATAAATAGCTCGAATAGCTTTGCAGTTCCATACATGGATGCTGTACCTGCGATACCGCCTGCCGCGACAGCAACGGGATCAGTCCCATCAGACTTCAGGACCCATAGCCCAGCCAGACCGAAGAACATCATAAACGCCATCACGCCCTGGAATGTCAGCGCCTTGAATGATGCATCAGAGCTCATGACGTCTATCTCTATACCGAACAGTCCCTCGAAGACACCCTCTGCTACTCCTCCAACGAGCATCAAAATGAACCAGAGAAGAAATAGGATTCCCCCCAATAGGGCCGAAATTCCGAAAATCCACTCCAAGCCAGTTGCGTCGCCAAGTCCTACAAGATCGAACAGGTTGAAATCGTTGATATCCACCATGCACAGTGGTAGGGGGCCAAGGCATTTGACACATTCGGCGAATTCAACCATTTTTAGTAATTAGGAACTCCTTCACAACATGCCTCGATCACCCTGAAGCAGTTAGGGCACTCCATGTGCTGTCTCCGTGGGACTGCGTCACCTCTGTATCCACATATGCAAGTCATTGACTTACAGTGATCATGGTCCACGATATCCGTTGAGCATAGCCGGGACTTATTCTTCTCGGTGAATTTTCTCATTTTTTGCTGTTTCTCATCGCTAGATATCTTTCGGCAGTGAGGATCGGTCCGAGTGATGAGCCAGTGATTATTGAGGTAATCACTAGGTTCCAGCTACTGCTTATGTACTCATCCAGAGCGGTATAGATAAAAAGAGCGATTAGAATCATGATTACAGGGATTGCAAATCTTCTCAGGAAGATCTGGTAGCCACCCATTTGGTCATATGCAGGATTTTCGATCATGCGGTCAATCAAATCGTCAAAACCGGAATTCTTGCCAGTCATGATCTCAGCCTATAAGCCATGCTAGAAGGCCCAAAAATGTCATAAATGCCGGGATTGAGTACCAAATTGCCTTTATCGACTTAGGAGTCTTGTCTGCCACATCAATTATTCTGCCAGTTCCATCCCTTACGAACTCGGTCTTCTCCATCTTGGAATACGCCTCGGAAAATTCCTTCTCATGTCTGGCCAAGAATATGAGGAAGTAAAGGCCTAGCATCAGGGAGCTCCCTCCTGAAACATTCAACAAGATACTAAGTAATTCTAGAATTAGGCCAGAAGAACCGACCTGCGATCCAAGTAGGAGTTGCGCCACACCGAGCATAAACCAAAGGAGGGAATCGACTCTGGCCATGTGGGTTGGAGGGGTTGGTGGCTCATCAAGGTGTTCCCGGCAAATTGTCCATTGTAAGATTTTCAATCTACTTTCCAGATAGCCCATGTGCCCTTCGCAGTTGCTATTAGGCGGCCTTCCAGATCTATGATTTCCCCCTCCATGTGTGCTATGTTCTTTCCCCTCTTCACTACTCTTCCATTGGCGGTTAGTGTTATTCCCTCTTTGGAGGGTCTGATGTAGGAAATGACAATCTCTGCAGTAGCGCACCATTCATGTGGCGTAACCAACGACAACAAGGCTCCGCCCAACGCAGTATCAAGGAGAGTGGCGTGAAGGCCCCCATGTGCCACATTGCCCGCATTCAGGTGTGCTCGTAATACCGTCACCTCGACAGTACACTCCCCGTCCCCGATTGATACCGGCTTAAGGCCGACCATGCGCCCGAAACCTGGGAAGTTTGGTGGGAAAACTGTTTCATTTGTCATGTGCCTCGGAGAGAGGGCAATCTAATCATTTCTGAGGTGTGAAGATCTCACTCGCCCGTTTGAACCGCCCACAGTTTCGAGTATATTCCCCCCTCTTCCAACAATGACTCATGTGTCCCTGTCTCTGAGATTACCCCCCCTTCCAAGACTGCTATGATGTCTGCGTTCCTGACCGTGGAAAGTCTGTGGGCGATTATTAGTGTGGTCCTTCCCTTGGATATTCTCTCTATGGACCTCTTCAAGGCTGCTTCAGTTTCGTTATCGACATTGCTTGTTGCTTCATCTAGAACTAGTACCGGGGCGTCTTTCAGAACTGCTCTAGCAATGGCTATTCTCTGCCTCTGGCCTCCTGACAGACGATGCCCCCCTTCCCCTATCTCAGTGTGCCACCCATTTGGAAGAATATCGATGAATTCAGTAGCTTCAGCGATGGTAGCGGCATCTCTGGCAGATTCAATTGACGCATCGGGCCTCCCGTATCTGATGTTGTCAAGTACAGATCCTGGGAACAGTGTGGTATTCTGACTCACAAGTGAAATTGAGCCCCTCAGGGAGTCGAGTTTCAGGTCGTTGAGGTGATTTCCATCCAAAAATATCTCTCCAGAATCGGGATCATGGAATCTCATCAATAGCCTGACAAGGGTTGTTTTTCCTGATCCAGTTGAGCCCACAAGGCCTACCGTCTGCCCAGCGGGAATAGTCAATTCTAGGCCATTTAGAACCTTCTCTCTGTCTGGATAGGAGAAATCAACCTGCTTGAACGATATCTCGCCTCTAACTTTGTCAATCCGTAATTCTCCTTCAATTAAGCCAACCTCGGTGTCAAGAAGATCAAGTACCCTGGTAGTCGAAGCCATGGCCCTCTGATACAAGTCGAATGTCTCGCCCAGTCTAGTCAGGGGCCAAAGAAGTCTCTGAGTGATGAATACAATTACCGAATATGCTCCTAGGCTGATAGTGCCCTCCAGTGCCATCCACCCTCCAACAAGCATGTTAGCAGAGAATGCAAAAAGAATTGCCATTCTTATGATTGGAACGAACGAGGCAGAAAGTCTGATTGCCTCCCTATTGGCTTCCCTGTAAGACTCAGAAGCATCACTTACCCTCTTGGCCTCCCTTTCCTCAGCAGTGAATGATTTGATAGTGGTTATGCCTTGTAAATTATTATTCAATAGGGCATTCAAATCTGCCACTTGTGTTCTTACCTTGGAGTATCGTGCTCCAATCCTTCTTTGATACATGAATGAGCCACCCACAATCACTGGTATCGGGACTATTGCCCACAAGGCTACCTCAGGAGCAACTGAGAACATAATTCCCCCCACAACTAAGATAGTGGTGGCAACCTGAAGTAAGTCTGTAGCGCCTTGATCAAGAAACCTCTCTAGCTGATTTACATCGTCATTCATGATTGCCATCAAGCTCCCAGTTGACTGCTGTGAGAACCATTGCATCTCTAAATCTTGGATATGGGAGTATGCGGACATTCTCAATTCATGCTGAGCTGTCTGCGCCAAATTTCTCCACAATACCGCGTAGAAGTATTGGAAGATTGATTCTAGTACCCAGACCACAACTGTGAGACCCGTTAGGATGTACAGTTGCTGGTAAACATCAACATACCCAAGGTCGGCCAAAAACGAGTTTTCCTTGGAGGATACAACGTCTATTGCCATACCAATCAACACAGGGGGGGCTAAGTCCCAAACTTTGTTCAAAACAGAGCATATCGAAGCTAGTATAACTGTTGATCTGTGGTCTTCCAGTTGAGATAGGAGCCTAGACAGAGGGTGCCTGACTTCGGACATGTCCCGCCCTCTCTGGTGATGAGTATGAATATGCCGAGTATTATCAGGAGGCCAGAGGCCCACCTGTCCATGAATTTGCCCAGATATCGAATATAGCTATTGAGGGGTTTCCTGTCGTATTGGTCCTGACTGCGTAAAGATCTCCGGCTGAAACTAGATTGTCTAAGTCCCTATCATCCCATTGAAATTCCCACCAATTTCCATTGGATGCTGTTTCATTCGAGTAACTCGAGTCAAACCTCAAGCTCGCCATAACGGTGGCATTTTCATCACTTGTTGAAAGTCCTCTTATTTCGATCTCCTCAGGTAGGGCCTCAGAAAGAAGATTCGATTGGACCTCTCCCGCCCAAACTGTGATTCCCCCGTACTCCACGGGTTGACTTATCGTATCGAAACCTAGTGGGGCTCTTGTCATACCAGTGACGATGCTTATCTCGACATCATCCCCTGTTGTGACTTTTAGGATGAATTGCTCCTCGTCGCCTGAGTAAGTCTCAATGGAAATAATTCTCGGGGGATTGCCAATTAACTCGACAATTATTGAATGTGTGGAATTGGAGGATGTGGCGACCTGTTGGGTGGATTCCTCGTCTGCTGTTATCCTCCAGTCTAAGTCGGAAATTGAACTCGTATCAAATCCAAGCGGAGGGATATTCTCAGTCTGTCCTTGGGATGACAGGACTGCGAATTCCACGAATGGGTCTGAGTATGTTGGGTGGGCGTCTCTTCCTTCAAACCACACATTGCCGACTCTGATATTGGTAATAGGCCCCCCATCTATTACTTCGTTGTTGTATGTGTAGGATCCAATGGTTACCCTCGTAGAGATCGATCTAAGTTGTTTATTATCATCCTTGGAAACACTCCAGTGAACTTCTCCAAACTGCCCCTGAACCGTGGATGTAGAGGTGGTATCTACTCTGAGTCTCTGATTTTCAGAGGCGATCTGTAAGATATCAAGCGCATTTCTCTGTGAAAGGATTTCATTCAAGCCGTCTGATGTTAGAGGAAAGCATCCCTCCTCCGGACACTCCTCTGCCTGTGAACCTGTACAACCCGCAAAGCTAGCCATAATCAGGAGAAATCCCAATACAGCCGTGCGTACCATGCAACGTTGGAGAGCGATTACATAGATGAGGGTATTCAAAACCGGTCACAAATTAGTCTCAATACCATCCGTTCCCCCTATATGGGACCTGCTAGTGGGGGTGTACGGACGGTGTAAGGGTGTACACGAACATCTTAGTGGTTTACAAGAAAAATTTCGAGGAAGTTCACGATGCTGCTTTAGCGACGGTCAAATCAGTTCTGGACGGGCTTGTTTCTAAGAACGAGGTACGTGTTGATTACACTGCAAGGGAAACAGTGCGCAGAGCTGACTTTGTCGGCCCAGACCTAGTGATAGTTCTCGGAGGTGACGGGACTTTGACTTCCATTGCCCATTCGATAGATGACGAGACTCCAATAATGGGAGTTAATAGCCACCCTAGGATGAACGATACTGATGGTTCCTACGGTTTCTACATGGGCAGTGATCCTGATAATTTTGAGAACGATATCAGGATGGTATTGGATGGTAGGGCCATCGTGAACATTTTGCCGAGGCTCCAAGCACAAATAATCACAACCAGCGGAAATAAAATTCTCACTGATCCGGCATTAAATGACTTGCTTGTTGCTAATACCCATCAATACCAACCATCCAAATATAGACTTCAACGACTCTCTGAGGGCATCGACGTGGTTCAGCAATCCTCCGGCTGTCTATTCTCTACCTTCCTTGGCCAAGGTGCGTGGTTCAGACATGTAGCAAATATCGAGGGAACTGATTTTCCAGTAGAACAAATCAGCGAAAACTATCTGTTTGTCTCCAGAGATCTACCCAGAGATGACCGAGATGACGATGGCTCATATTGGTGTTGGACTAGTGAACCAACGGTAATGACCAGTGACATGCACAGGGGGTATGTCGTCGCTGATGGATGGGATGAGTTCCATTTTACAAGAGGTGCAACTGTAACTGTCGACCTGAATGGCCCCAGTCTCCAACTTCTGACATTCAGAAGCACAATTTACGATAGGGTCGCACATTGGATAGGGCAATAGAAACTTTGCTTCTAGAGACTAGAGGATTTGTTCCAGAAACAGCTTTGTCCTAGCGTGTTTGGGGTTATCAAAGAACTCATCTGGAGTGTTCTCCTCAATAAGCAGGCCCTCATCAAAAAGAATCACTCTATCGGCCACTTCCTTCGCGAACCCCATTTCGTGGGTCACTACTATCATAGTCACGTCCTCCTTCGCGAGATCTACCATCACATCAAGAACTTCTTTGATCATCTCTGGGTCAAGAGCTGAGGTGGGCTCGTCGAATAGCATGATTTTAGGGTCCATAGCCAAAGCACGAGCAATAGCAACCCTCTGCTGCTGACCACCTGAAAGCTCTGATGGATACTTGTAGGCCTGCTCGGGTATGCCAACCCTCTCCAGAAGCTCAAGAGCCCTTGATTCTGAGTCAGACTTGGACATTCCCTTGACCTTCATCGGAGCCAGGGTGATATTCTCCATAATCGTCAGGTGAGGGAAGAGATTGAACTGCTGAAAGACGAATCCTACCTCCGATCTGACATACTTCAAATCCTTTATGGAAGTGTCTTCATCAATAGTAATTCCATCTATCTCAATTGTCCCTCCGCTATGAGGCTGAAGCCTATTTAGAGTTCTGATGAATGTGGATTTCCCCGATCCTGAAGGCCCTAGAATTACTATAATCTCGCCTCTTGTTACTTCAATGTCAATTCCATTCAGGGCCCAGAAATCTCCAAAATTTACTTTTACTCCTTCCGTCTTGATTATCAACTCGTTGCCAGTGGTCATGCTACGTCTCCTCCTCCTTCCTTTACCAGCCCAAGGCCCCTCTCCACGTTCATGGAGACCCTGGAAAGGTAGAATGCGAAAACCCAGAATATTAGGGCAGTAAAGTAGACCGGTTCCAGGAAATCCCCTAGGAACCTAAGATCGGTATTTGCCATTGTTTTGGCAATTCTGAAGAAATCGATAATCTCGATAATGAATAGTAATGTAGTGTCCTTCCAGAGGCCTATGAAAACACTGACTATCGACGGCAGTGTAGTCCTGACCGCATTTGGTAGCTCGACTTGTAGCTTGATCTGCATCGGACTCAGTCCCAGAGCCAAAGCTGCTTCCTTCTGTCCGCTATCCACTGCTTGCAATCCGCCCCTAATGACCTCGGCTATGTAACAGCCCCCGAACAGGCTGAAAATTGCCATCATCCTCACAATATTATCGAAGTCCTCGGGGTTAGTGAAGAGAGGATCCGCGACATCTGGCAAGAGGTACATAGCGAAATAAAGCCAGCAAATCAGTGGACCGGACCTTACTATCTCGATAACTGCGATGCCTGGCCACTTGAGGATAGGGAGGTTGCTTTGCCTGGAAAATGCAAGGAACACCCCTGTGGCGAAACCTAGGACGCACCCTGCTGCTGCGACGACCAAGTTGATTAGTAATCCGCCCCATCTAGCTGGGGGGACTCCATCTCTGGTGATGAGCTCCAACTGGTCCTCAAGAATACCGAAACCAGCTAGGGTGCCAGCAATATCCTTGACGAATTCTGGCGGATCGAGCAGTATGATCGTCAGGAAGAAGGTTGAAACCGCCATCAAACCAATATTCTTCTTAGCACGGTTGACTCTGTACTCCTCAACTCGTAGAGAGTAGCTTCTCATTATGGCGAAGCAGGCTAATGAAATCACAGATGCTAGTACGAGTCGGAAAAGGACTCTATCGACATTATAATTGGCCTCGAGTGGGTTACCCGCGAATAGTAGGACAACTGCTGTCACCGAGCCAAATCCGAGAAGGAACGATCTCACAGAGGTATTGGAGGCACCATAGGCTGCGCCTGCTAGCGCCCACACAAGGAATACTATTGGCCAAATCCTCCAATTCTCGGAAACCAAGTAATCCTGAGTCATCGCCTCGGTTAGATTGGGGCCTAACATCACAGAGACTCTGTTGGCCCATACGATATCCCACCTCATGCTGATCACCAGTATATCGAAGATCCACTCGACCAAGAATAGCATGATGAATGACGATATTATCCCAAGAAGTGCTGTCGAGCCGAACCAAGGCAATCTAACACGGCCATTGAAGGCCAGAGCCATTCTGGTGCGTTTGACGACTGAAACCAGTATTATCCACGAGACTGCTAACCATGAAAGTGCAACAGCCGTCGAATAAATCCAAATATCTGTTGCGGTTACTTCCCCTCCTATATCGATTGAAGATTCCGTACTGAGTAACATTGAGAAGGAGAATACGCCAGATATAACCATACACAGTAGTGAGAGATTGGTATCCATTCTGGAATCCAAATCCCATCTGGACCTGCCGGCAACCCCTCGCTCTAATTCGAGGATTCTCCTCATAGAGGATTCGAAGAAACCGGTATCCTGACTCATATCTTCACCCTCGTAACCCTTGCGTTGTAGAAGTTCATTATACCTGAGATGAGCAGGCTACCTGCCTGATAGATAACAAGAAGTAAGAGGAATAGGGGTATTAATTTCCCCACATTGTTCATCATGACGAATATAACATAGAATATATCGCTGTATGCCACAATAATGGCGAGGCTGGAATTCTTCCAGACGTTCATGTATTGACTGTTGAGCAGGGGTATCATACTCCTAAGAGCCTGCGGGAGTATTACGAGCCTGAGTCTCTGATACGGAGATAGGCCCAGTGAAACTGCCGCCTCAACCTGCCCCCTAGGAAGGGCCTGTATACTGCCCCTGACAATCTCAGCGACAACAGATGCAGTGAAAAGGGTGAGTCCTATTATTAGGGCCATGAATGCTTTAGTAACCTCAAAAGCTGAGCCTTCCTCAATATTCCAAGTACCCGGGATACTAGGATTCGGCTTTACATAATTAGGCAGGGACAAATCTCCGGTCAGTAGTATACCGAGACAAGCTACTAACGCCATGGACCAAATTAGAGACTTCCTGGTCAGTGCCTCTGGCGAGTCATCAATCCCGTCTCTATCCCTGTAACGGCCCCAAGCCCACAATGAGAAGACTATGGCCAATGCTATGATGATTCGGAGAGTTTCCGGGCGAGGTAGGAACAGTCCCTGATTACTGTAGTATATCCACCCAGCGATATTAGCTTCGTCCTTGAATAGAGGAAGAGTCTCTCCGAGCTGTAACATCACCAAAAAGAGTAGAACAGCTAGAGGCATGTTCCTAAATACCTCTACGTAAACGGTAGCTAACCCAGATGCTAGCTTGTTACTTGAGAGTCTTGTGACTCCGATAATCACACCAAGAATGGTACAGAGAATTATGCTCAGTAGTGTTGCTCTTGCGGAGTTCAATATAGCACCGAATAGGAACTGCCACCTAGTATCTTCTGGGAAGTCGGGCTGAATGGGCCATGCATTAATCTCGAATGTGTTCTTCATATCCATGAAAGACCATGAAAGGTCCCATCTCTCCCTAGTTACGGAATCAGGATTATGCAGAAGGAAGAGTAGTCTTGTGGTGAGGTAAATTATCAGAGGCAGACCAAAAATCAGTATCATCGTTGATGATCTACGGTCATGAGTAAGGGGGTTGCCCGACTCTGAAGATATCTGATAGTACACGAACAAAGCCATCAGAATCAGTATTATGGAGAAGAAAGAGGATATTTCCGAGGAGATAAATGGAGGTAAAAATGAGATATTGAATGCCATACCAATGAAAACTGAGAATATAATCACTGTATTGATAATTCTCGGATTACCTTTGGATAGGCTCTTGAGGGGTAAAATCTCTGAATCATCCACTACAAGAAGGGACGCTAAAACTATTGGAGTCCCAATAAGTAGAAACGGCATCCCCTTTGCTGGAGAAAAGTCGCCCCCCACCGATAGGGCAATGACCAGTATCGATATTATCAGGGAGGATAGAGTCAGAGAGATTGAGGCGATTTGGAAATTCTTCGATCTTATAGCGGGAACTATCTCGTTCCTAGCTAGCATCATGAATATCAGGAATATGAAAATTATTACACTGGATAGTGAAAATGGTTCGTAATATGCTGGATTTTGTTGAACGTCCCCTACCACGAAGGACCTAGACATACTAGAAATTGCTTCGATAGAAGGCGATAGCATCTTGGTGTTATACGTCCAAAGAACTATGACAGCCAGCAGGATTTTCATCGCTGAAAGAAAATTATCTCCCTTCAAGAGATTCTCTCTCTTCGGGAGAAAGAGATTTTCGAAAGCCATACAAATTCTTCCATAGTAATGAGGTTGATTGAGGCCCCCGAGGGAGAAAATCCCCCCCGAGGGCTTTCG
>CAXHBZ010000005.1:0-13803 GCA_964015215.1 uncultured Candidatus Poseidoniales archaeon
TGACCTTGGCCTTGACCCTGGCCCTGACCTTGGCCTTGACCCTGGCCCTGACCTTGGCCTTGACCCTGGCCCTGACCTTCGCCTTCGCCACCTGTTCCGGGTTCAGCACCGGACTGACCATCTCCCTCTCCGCCTTCGTAATCTGGGTCGTAGGCGTCTGGTATTCCATCGCCGTCCGAATCAGATGACGAGCCGTCGTTAGGATCGTTAGGGAACGGATCAGATCCGTCCGCTACACCATCGCCATCGGTATCCGCCGAGTTCGGGTTCGTGCCCGAGGCGTATTCCTGGCTGTTGGTCAATCCGTCCCCATCGGGGTCCGCGTTGGCATCACTTGCTGAGTTGGGATTCAGACCATAGGTCACTTCCCACCCATCAGGCAAACCATCGTTGTCCGTATCGGGGTTGTTCATATCGGTTCCTGCAGCTTGCTCCTCAGCATTTGTCAGGCCGTCTCCATCCCAATCTGCACCACCATCAGAGGGGTCCAGAGGGTTGGAACCATCGGCGCTAACGCCGGCGGAACCTGCCATCATCACGAGGAGCAGTGCAATTAGCATGCTCGCGTTCTTTGTCTTCTGCATTTTCATCATATCTCCAAATTCAGTTCAGAGAACCCGCTGTTCTCTCTTTCCGGGGCCAGCTAGCGCTGAGTAAGCATTAGCTAGGACGCCTCCGGGAGATCCGGATCTCTTCTTCGAACGAGAGTGTAATGCTCCTAAAATACTGAAAAACGCTCCACTAAGAGCTATTTTGAGAATCCAGTACTCGTTGCTATCTTTTTCTCGTTCCTCCATTCTATACATCCGGTCTCACGGGCTTTCATAGGGAACCCACTGTTCCCTCTAATATTCCAGAGTAATGTTAGATATTTGAATGGTTCCTGTACAAGATTCAAGGAGTCAGCTTCGCTAACTCAGCCTTAAACCTGGCTGAACCGAGGAAATGAACCACTGGTGCGGCAAGGGTTGCTACCAACAGTGCACCGAAGAAAACGCCAGACCAAAGCTCAATTCCTCTTCCCATCGTGAGGAACAGGATCCACCCCGCACTAGTGAATGCTAGAGGCCTGTATCTCTTGCTGTACAGTACCAGACGAGCGCGTGCTAGCTCGTCAGAATAGTACTGTGGAGACTCTTCTGGTAAAACCAAGCCACCTTCGACTGCACATCGTCCACATATCAAGTAACGAGGACCGTTCCCACTGATGAAATGTGACTGGTGGTAGGTCTGGTTGCATTTCCTGCATGTTGGCATGTAATTCATTATTTCCAGTGGGCCTACGTCCTTCAACACTACGGTCATTCAGCCTGCCTGCTCAATTGTTCCGAGAATTCTACAGGTCTCTTTCTGAGAAAATTATGGAGTAATTCACGGCCATGAGGACTACCTACAGATTCAGGGTGAAATTGAACTCCGTAAATTGGAAGATAGCTGTGCCTCAGCCCCATAACGAGCTCTCCCGTTGCGTCCCACGAATTTATAATCAAATTCCCTCCCTTTGGTTCAAGTACTAGGCTATTATATCTCATCATGGTGATTTTCGATGGCAGTCCCTCAAAAATCCCAGTACCGTCATTATTGATTATTGATGGAGTCCCATGCACTGCGCCTGTTGGAGATTTTATCAAACCCCAGCCCTCTTGTAACCCAATAGCTTGGTGGCCCAAGCACAGACCCAAAACAGGGATATGTTTCCCAAGCACAACAAGCTCCCCTAGGACACTCCTCCTTGCTATCTCCATGGTTAGCGAATAAGACTCTGGGACTGATGGGCCAGGTCCGAGTATCACTCTATCAGGTTGGATTTCTCTCAAGATTCTCCCAAGTAAGTCCGAAGATGTCTCAGTATCTACCGTAGTCAAACCCTCTACTATTACCACGTTGTGCCCTAGTGAGGCTACCTCTTCAGCGATATTCCGGGTAAATGAGTCTAGGTTATCTATGAGAAGTGTACATCGCTCAATACTCTTACAGGGGTAAATTCTGATGGTTCCAATTTTACTACTCTCTTTTCTCAAACCGGGTCTGAGCGACTCAACACCCTCAATTCCATCTGGAACCGGGAATATGCCAACTTCCCTTTCAGGCAGATCATTGTCTTTGAATCCAGTTCTGAACCCCCATGCGGATTCCGTAACTGCAGCCGCTTTCCAGCGAGCTTCCTCAACCTCCTCAGCAGGGGACGAACCGATTACCACCCCTCCTCCCGCCTGAACAGTTGCATGCCACCTCTCTGGACCGGAGTGAGCCTCCAAGGTCCTAATCAGGATATTCCAATCAGCCACGCCATGTCCTCTGTGAATATGCCCTATGGAACCCGTCCAAGCCCCTCTTGGCCCTTCCTCCAACTCGTCTATTGCGGCGAGAGTTACTGTTTTTGGGCACCCTGTGACGGAACCGCCAGGAAACATCGTTCTGGTGACTTCTGATGTCGAGAATCTTCCATCTAATAGGCCCTCTACCCCACTAACTAGGTGTTGAACATTAGACAGGCCTTCGATTCTCCACCCGCTCCAATGGACAGTTCCAGGGACACAAACGCTACTTAGATCATGCCTCTCCAAATCGACTAACATGAGGTGCTCAGAAATTTCTTTTTCGGTAGAAACCAGCTCTTTTCTGAGCCTAGTGTCCTCCTGAGAATCAAACCCCCTCTTCCTCGTTCCCTTGATTGGCCTGGTCCTGACAATTCCTTTATCTAGCTCAACAAGCCTCTCTGGACTCGAGGATGCAACAGACCAGCCTAGATCTGAAATCATCATCCAACAGGAGAAGGGTGCTGGATTAGAACGTGAAAGATGCAAGAACGAATCCCATGGCTCTCCGGGCATTTCTCCTTTCCATTTTCTTCCATAATTTACTTGATACAAATTACCCTTCGTTATCGATTCCTTGATACGAGATACCTTTCTTGCATGATCAGAGTCGCTTTCACTATCTGGAACCAAGTTAGAAGTGGGTATTTCGCTGATTTTTGCATTACTTAGATGACTAAGTTGCATATCGAGCCAAGGGTGACCATCCAATGCCAGAACGCCGACTTTGAAATCGGTTCTGTCGTGTATAATCCAAGCATCAGCCCTCCACAGGACTCCAAGTACAGTTCCCGGTAAAGGGGTATTTGAGAGTCTGATTGGGACAGACCATCTATTCAGATCGTACCCCAGAATACCTGTGAACCCTCCCGGATGGAGACTAGTCTCCGAAACACATGGGACAGTTATCTCAAATTTACTGACATAGTCAAGGGCCTCTGTTAGATCTTTGCAAGACTCTTGATCGAATGTTTTCCATTTCCCTTCTTCCATTTTTTGTGCAATTACATTCAATGAGGGAGGAGATCCAAGTGTAACTTCACCTTCAAGAGCGGATCCAATTCCTCCCAAATCCCCTCCTTCGGGCTCGATCATCAGAATTCTGATACTATTGATGCAGGGGATCATTGACCTCCTAGAAAGATCCGAGATTGGCCCTCCAGAATGTAGCAGTAACTCGTCACCATTGGATAATCCAGACTTTCTTAGAAAATTCGTAACATGTATCATATAATCTCCATCATTGGATTGACTCAGAATCTTCCACTGTGAGGATACCATACTAACTAGACCCCGCAAATTTAGAAGAAACCGTTCTTCGACTCCAAGCCTCCAGAGATATCGAGAAAAGAGGCCCTTTTGGATTTCCTATTTTCCGACCATCTATTGTCCCGAGAGATTTTATTCCCATACCACTACCACACACAATCATTTCTGATGATCTCTCTATCATTCCTAGTGTCAACCTAGCTGACCTGACTGGTATTCCGGACCTTTCTAGATATGGTTTGATAACTTGCAGGGAGACAGAATCTAATGACCCGTCACTGTGAGGTGGATGGTATGCTACACCGTCGGAGTCCAACAACAGCGGTGCACAACTATCTCCATCAATTAGACATCCATTTTCGAACAACAGCCCAATGTCTGCCCCATTCCTTTCTGCAATACTCCGCGCCTCCCTGTAAGGTTCGTAATCTCCATGCTTGGTGCCTCTTATGTCATCATCCCAACTAGGTGCATTGAGTGATATCCCAGATAGGGGATTCAACGGCCATACTCTGTTAACAGCGCCCGATAGAACGACTTCTCCATCCGAAGTAACCCTCACAACCAGAAGATAAGGATCCTGACCAGGATTATCATTTCGATTTTCAGGAATAGGAACTTCCCCTAGCAATGAATTGAAACGATCAATAAAATCTTCTGGAAAAACTATTCCAAGTCTTTTCGAATGACGTTGCATCCTATCGAAGTGTAGGTTTGCAGAAGTGAGGGTTTTTTTTCCATCCCAACCGATTGCCGACCAAACCGATGAGTAGGCCGCCTTCGAGTTGGTCATGCCTCCCGATGGTGGCCAGAGGATTCAAGCTCTTCTATCGATCAAAGTAGTTCTTCATCATCTAAGCCATCGGCGAGGTCATCTAGGTCATCTATGTCCAGATCATCAGCAAGGCCGTCTAAATCATCTATGTCCAAGTCATCTTCCTCAACCCCCAGTAGTTCATCTGATAGTTCAGGGGTGGGTTTTGGAGTATAATCGGTGAACTCCCCACCAATTGGCTGGACCATAGTACCCTCTTCCTCGTCATCATACTTTACTGAAGGAGAATCAGCCTCACTCCCGAATGAGTCGGAAACCATATCTAAATCATCCATTCCAAACTCCTCATCCTCCGAGAGTCCAGATGACTCTCTCATCATTTGTTCCTCAAGCTCGACCTCAAGGGCTCCCATCTCCCATGGTTGTGGTGCAGAGGATCTTCTTGGTCTGACGAACAATACCGCCCCCGCCAGAACCATCATGGCCGAAATCACCGAGATCAGAGTATTCATATCTCCACTCATTAATTGGTCAATCCAGGAGGCCCCGCCTTCCCCCTCCTCTCCATCAGAGGAACCAAATGAACTCTCAGACCAGGGTAAAATTTCTAGCGGGTCCACGGCCAACCTATTCACCTCTCCATCATATGCCACCACCACAGCCCAATATGATATTGAATTGTCCAGTGGCTCACCCTTGAACTCATCCAAAATCAGCAGATTCCCTTTAATCTCAGTGTTATCCACGTCAATGACCGAACTTACTAGTGTTGCATTCCTTACATCTTCAAACGGATCTACACTCACAAACACCCTATACGAAACAACTTGGGGATCTTGACTTAAGTCCCAAGTGATATCAATCTGCGAACCAGAACTGTCCCAATATCCACGGACTCCAGTGACTTCTGGAAGGTGTAGTCCCGGGTCCAAGCTGTTCTCATCTACCAATGCGATGGATGATGTCCTAAGGTTGGTTAGCCACGAGTTTCCTGATGAGTCTACAGGTACTACAGTAACCCACGTCATAATCGAAGGGGCTAAACTTCTCCCATCGGAAAGGGATTCGATGGTAATGGGTAATTCTGAGTATCTATCGACTACAATCACTGGCTCCATGTTAGTTGCATCTGCGAATGGGACCACATCTGCGAAGATGTGATACTCATAGAGGTCAGATGCCGCACTCTCTTGGAATGTGACTAGCATCCCATCTCCCTCATCCGCAGGCCTTTCTTCGAGAACTGGGGGAGGCAATCTGTCAGGAGGTGTGATATCCCCTCTGTTGTCAACAGGGGTCACAATAGAGATATGATCGTCCAATCCTTTGAGGTGGACGTTTCCTTTGATGTCATGTACGGTAACTGCGACATAGAGGGGAACGTCCGGGGAAATTGAGGATGTGACGAGTGTGTCAGGGGAGTTTCCATACATCGCCTTGTCTACTGTCATTTCTAGTTGTAAAAGTCCACCTATCTGTCTCTGGTCAACCACTATCTTGCTACAGATTACTATCCCACTTTCACAATTGTCACTGATTTCTGTGAGATCATTCAGAGGGTAATCAGAGACCCATACTGTGTAGAAATCAAAGTCCGGAGCCGTTGTTCTGTTCCAGACAATATCAATCTTGGTGCCATCATCATCAGGATGATCCCATGCAATTAGTCCCTCTACCCTTTCCGGTGCACTGGAGGTCCCGTTCTGATTCGCTTGAGGGGTTGCCTCTACGACCAAGACTGAGTTCACATTCGAGTTACCCCAGTCATCCGAAGCAACCACCCCAAACCAGTATGTGATACCGTCTTGCAGAGGGGATGATCCTAGGGAGTCCACTATCACCTGCAACGAGTCGGAGTCACCAGAGGAGCAACCAGGAATATATTCTGCTACGGGCCACCCATCCACAGTAGATGGTGGTTGCCATCCAGATGCTGGTAGTGCATAAACTGTGTAAAAGGAACAGTCTTCCTCGGTATTCGCCTGCCAGGTTACCTCAACCCTGCCTCCCTCATCATCTGGCACATCTCTAGCCTGAGTCCCCATTATCATAGATGGAGGAATGCCATCATTGAGGCCCCCTGCCGTGGTTACTGGCCCGAAAACAGTGACATTGCTGGGATCATACTGACCAGATTCATCTACACAAGCCGCAGCAAACCAGAATACTCCCTGTGGAGCTAAATCTACCACAGTTGAGTTCCCTGACGAATAAGGAATATCAATCTCCCCCGAAAGGGCAAATGCATTCGTGATCTCTTGTTGAGCAGTCCACAGCCTGGTGAATGAAGGATCTAGTTCTTGACACATCGCCCATTCTACGACTATTGTCCCGGCTGTGCCTCCCGAGACTGGCGACGCTTCTAGCCAACCGGGTGGGCTGGGCATTTCATCCGTTGGAGTGACACTTCCCGGCCAAGCGATCGCATCTCCAAGACTGCCGTCCGGATATTCAATAGCAATTGAACCGCGATACACCCTATCGTCAGAGAGGAGTTCAGTAGTGCCGTCATTGTCCGCCTCAGTTATGATAGCTGTTGTTTGTGCCCAGAAAGGAATGCTGGTGTACGTGGAGAAATCGTCCAATTCGTCTTCACTTGGGTTCCAATCCTCTCTCCCGGTTGCATCCCACAAGAAAATTCTATACCCATTCCAAGCGGCATCCTCTGCAGGAAGCCACGTAACCTCGACTACGCCTCCTCCATCATTAGGCCGATCCGTCATGTTGACTATGCTAGTCGGAACTTCTATTCTCTCCCAGTCATACGTAACTCTTACTTTCATCTTTCCGTCATTTGGTGATTGCAACTGAATATGGGCTTCAACAGATGAAGAGCCCGGACCAACCTGGGAGATAGCGGATTGGAATGCAGACTGGATTCCTGGATTCAACGTTTGCATATCCCAGATACCTGAGTAGTTTAGAGTAGACGACTTAGCCCACACCCAAGCTCCTGTCTCTGGAGATGATAGGGTCAAGGCCAGAGGATTCATTGGTAGTCTACCAGGTAACACAGACTCCGATACCACGCCTATGTCAATTGGCTGTTCGTCGTCCACGAGAACGGTAGTCATGCCAGGTCTGGCGGTCTCGTTTATTCCCTCCCACGTCCTTTCGCCGATAATGGCATTCAGCGGATGAGCAGTCCTTTGTCCACTTTTGTCCGATTCCACCATTCCGTTAACTGGAGAGAAGTGATGCAAACCGTCGTCAGAGACCAAGTATAGCCCATCGTCGCTTAGGTCAATCCCCCTTGGATCACTCAGTAAGCCAGATTGAGCCTTGACTGAGTGCGTGCCACCCGCATCCATAACATCAATACCTCCAGGGCTGATCATCACAAGGTTGCCACCATGAGAAGTCATCTCTGATGGGGGCCATGACATTAGGGAGTTCGTAGGTGCCCCTACTTCCATGTCCAGCGATGAGGAATTCCAATGAACCATTGGAGAAATGTCAGTGGCAATGTGAACTCCCCAGTCATCCGCCGCGATGGACCGCACATCGTTACTGGGAATCTTGTCAATCTGATAGGTCCCATTTACGATGTCCGTGTTGATGTCCCAAGCAACAACTCCTGGTCTGGTCGGGCCTTGTCCGCTGTGAGATACAAAGATTGACTCGTCATGGAATTCGGTGACTGTGTTACCATTTTCATCGATTACCTGTCTGGTCACACTATCAGCGTATACGAGTCCTGATACCTTGTTTCCAGCTAGCCCGTCACTGGCTCCTCTGGTAGTAAGAACCGTCAGATTGGAGTCGAGGATTGTAATCCCCGATGGACCTCCTGCTAACACGACATTACCTAGACTCGGAATATCTACCACCAGTAGGTGATCGTAAATCGAGATTGGAAGGCCATCAAATGTTGTGATTGGATCCTCCCACTCTGAAAGCGTGTTGTTGTAAACAGCAATCCCGCCCCAAGTGGCAATTAGAATTTTGTCTCCTAGAGCTACAAAATCTTTCACTATGTCATTGGGAAGCCCTGCCAGAAGGCTTCCATCTCCCCATGAATTGGTTGAAGTATCGAACGTTTGGAATCCTGCTGCTGAACCCTCGTTGCCCATCAGTCCGACATAGAGCATTCCATCATCGCTGTCCAGTATCATCCCATCCATTTGTCCATGTAGTGCTGGAGCCGAGGGAGCGTATGTCCTCTGGGCCAAATCTATTGAGTACAGGCCCCTTCCAGCAGTGGTTACCCACAGAGTTTCTCCGTCCACTAGCATGCTGTTGATCACGTCATCATCCAGGAGATTATACCCGTATTCCCACCGAACCGAGCCGTTTTGGAGTATGTTACCCTGTAAAATTGACGTAGCGAAGTAAGAATTGCTGTCAAAGGTCGATGCTACCCATACGTGCGTGGAATTTGAAGCAAACTCCACAACTCTGCCACTGGACAGTCCAGCTAGTTCGTCAAACCCTGAAGCTATTAGTCCGGTACTATCCAGTCTGTCAACTCTGTTGATTCCAGTGGTCTGGCCTGAGCGCCCTATAGCATAGGTGGGGGTGTTGGCAGGTACGCGAACGATCGAGCAACCATCCATTCCCGGGCTCAGTACTTGCCCTCCTGTAACTGAGGTTCCAGAGGTGACAATTCTAGAAACTCCTCCAGTGTTTTGATACTGGTGAGTGGACAATAAGACATTCCCATCATGAAGCATACCACCGGGGAATATTCTGTCTTCGGTAATTCCATCAGATGCAGTTATTGTTGTGAGGAAGGTTTCAGTATTGTAGTTGAACCTGTCCAAGCCGACTCCATCTGTATCGAAGCCTATGTACAGTATTCTGTTTAGGTCATCACAGGCGAGAGCTCTGGGGTCGTCGTCCGAGAGGCCGTTATTTCCGTCTTCTAGTGGATCAATCCATTCACCAGTGATTCCATCCGAGTCGTGGTCGGCCAAATCAAACCTAGCTACACCTCCTTGACTGAACCATGAAAGTTTACCAATTGCAAAGTGAATTATCTCATCGCACACCAATATGTCTGCACCATAACCACTAGGAATGTCACCAGAACCAAGATCCCAAGTAGTCCAGTTTCCTGAAGTGCCATTCTTTCTCAGGATTTGGGCGTTTGAATTCCAGCTACCCTGACGATGGGACGCAACCCAGAGGTCGTCACCGACGATTTCCATGGAGAAGAAACCCTCCTCTGAGTTATTGGGAAGGCCATCGTTTTCAGTCCATTCCGTCTCAAAGGTTTCGTTGGTTGGGTTCCATCTGTATATCCCTTCAGTGGTCGCAAAGACGTACTCTCCGTTGAATTCCTCCATCCCCCTGACAGGTCCGGGGAAATCACTCCACTCGTTAAGAAGAGTCATGGTAGAGTATTGGAACCTTCTGAGGATGTTATCCCCATAAGCTATCCACATCTCGCAGGATGACGAATTCAGTGGGAAGCAGTCACCTAGAAGCTGGGCATTAACTCTCTGGACGTTGCCAATCGTCTCTAAATCGTCCTGCCATGTCTCATTGTTGGTGTTCCACCGGACCACGGTCCCTTCTCCGTCATTCCAAGACTGTGTGGGCCTCACTCCTATCCAAAGCTCGTCTCCAACAACACCCATCCCGTATACTTTGGAGCTGGAGCCAATTCTTGATCCAGCATCCAACGTTGAGAGAGATGTATTGTTGTTCAGGGCTATTCGGTAAATCTCGTCATTTGAGTTCCACCATTGATTCGATCTCTGTGTGGAGTAATGGAGAACGTCGCCCACGATGACCATGTCCGCAGGGCTTCTTGTGGGTATAGTCGGGCCGTTTGCATTCGTACCCCTTCCCCAATTAATCAGAACCGTATCATTTGTGACGTCAATCAACGTTAGTCCGAAATCCCCTCCTGCCCACAAAGTTCCGCTCTGCTTTCCGGGTATCAGGGCCGTCACGTCATCATCGTCGATATAGCCCTGAGTCCCGTCCCATGTGGTAAGCCACTCTTCGTTTGCTAGGTCGTATCTTGCAATACCAGTGTTTTCGAATCCCAAATAGAGTATCTCATCGATTTTGACTGTTCTAGCACGCTGTGTGTCATCCCCAGCCGTCCAAACTTCCAAAACTTCCATGCCATCCACTCCTCCGAGTCCTGCAGTACTGATGACGGCAGCACCTCCCTCGGTTCCCGCGTATAGTATCGGGTACCCTTGGGAGTCGTTTCCAATCAGATTCACTGAGTTGATCTGCCGTGATGGCATATCGCCCCCGTCTATGCACTCAAGGAAATCCATTGTCCCCTGTCCGGTCGGGCCCCAAGCGCATGCACCTCTGTTTGTTGCCGCGTAAATATCTGTGCCGTCACTGGTGATATCATTGAATTCCCATGGATCATTATTCCACCCTGGAATGTTTGTGTCGAGCTGGTCCCAAGACGCACCGTCCCAGATGGCAATGCCCCCATTTGACTGGGCACCCGTGTTGGCTACTCTGGATCCAACCACTAGATCTCCGCCGTATATGTACAGAGAGAGGACATCATTGTCAGGAAGACCGCTGTTTCCAACTGTGAGTAAGTCGGTGATATCCCCGTTTACCCTGTCCAGAATCATTATCCCAAACCCAGGGAGGCCGAGATAGACCACGTCTCCGTCTACAGCGATCGGAGCGGCCTCCAAGTTGTCAGCACCTAGTGATTGCCAGGAACCAAGAATCTGTAGCTCTGCTAAATCCAACCTCATCAGGCCGCTATCCGGCGTAGCCAAGTAAGCTACACTGTATCTGGTGGCAACATCCACGATTAAATCTGAGTCCAATCCGTCACCAGTGTCATAGGTTTGTATCAGACTGATTGTCGAAGAGTTAACCAATGAAACTCCGTTCTCTGGGTGTCCTACGACAAGGGTCTGTGTGTACTCATCATATGCCATGGAAATGATACTGTCAGACCCAAGCCCGCTGACACCTCCCATGTACGACCCCGTCTCTCCATCGAACAGTAGAAGGCCTGCGTTCGACGTTCCAACCCATACTTGCCCCAATTCATCTTGGATTACGGAAGTGATTGTTTCTAATCCCTGTCCCTGCGAAGTCTGAGACGTCTATCGGGCTCATCCATCTTCTTCCGGAATTGTTGAATCTGTCAATTACGGAGTCCCCAGCTACCCAAATCTGACCATCTTCACTGTCATCGATACTAACGGCCAGCCTCATTGGATCAGTGATGGGGCTGCTCACGAGGTATTCGACGCCGACGAGTGTGTCTTGATGTTGCATAGCGGAAACCCCCGTAGAGTCAATCAACACCGAGACACTGTCCGCGGGGCTTCTTGCCCCTACACCTGAGGGCCACGAAGAAATTGATACGACACCATCCAGAAGTCCCAGAGAATCGACTGTTTCCTGTGATCTGAATACTCCAGCCGCAATCTCGTAGGATTGCAAGACGTTCCCCGCGAGGACATGCAGCCAGCCCGCGGACACGGACATCCCCACAATATTGTTCGATGCGAGTGCGTTTGCAGTTGACCATCTCGAGAGCCACGTTGAAGTCGCTAGATCTTTGCGATTGATTCCAGCGTTTTCTGTGGAGATGAGTAATTGGTTGCCCATCATTTCCAAATCCGTGATCCTGTTGCTAGCTAGGAAGTTACTGGTGTCCCATTGATCGCTGCTCCCTATGGTCACCACTGACTGGTTGGAACTTACACTGTAGTCGATTACATGAACCCCGTTATTTTCTGTTGAGATGATGACAGTGTCTGAGATGACAAGTATATCCGTAGCCTGACTCGATGCTGAGGCACAGAATTGGTACTCATCCCAGTGTGACAGGACGGTTACATCAGCCGAGTCAGGCGCGATGAAGCTAACCTCGCATCCACCCACAGCCCACAATGATCCATCCGGGCTGGAAGCAATTGCAGTAATGCTCTGTGATGAAATTGGGGTCGAAGGCCCATTTTCAGAGTTATTGAGGGATTGAGTAAACATCGTACCGTTTGCCGTACCGACAATCAGCATTTCCCTAGTCGAATCAACATCAATGCTTCTACCGTAGACCCCCTTGTCGATGTGGACAATCCCTGGGCATCTCCATTCGCATGCCTCGGAGGCCTTGCTATCAAGATGTATCAAGTCATCACCGAGAAGTACATACATCCTACCATCATGAGGATTGATGGCACTTCCATGAACCTCAATCTCAAGAGGAGCAAATGATATTCTTGGGTCTGATGGTGTCAGAGCCTCTATGACAAGGTCGGAGATTGAAATCCCAGCTGGGAGTATCCACGATGCGTCGCTGACTGAGTTGGGTTGTAGAGATGCGGATAGCTCGCCGTCTGTTAGCCCGGGGGGGTTGTCGCTGAAATCGTACTGACATCCAAGCCAGCCATTTCCTCGCCAATCCAATATCGGTGTCTGACTGTTCATCAAGGTAAGTTGGGGCTCGTCAATGCAGAATCCATCTGAACCGTCAACAGCTATTTCGAAAGTCAAATTGGAAATTTCAGCACCCGGTGCGAATTCTAAGAACAGGTCGGAGTAAGCATAGGTCTGATTTGATGGGTTAGCGCCTATGGCTTCCAGATCTAGCCACCCGGTATCGTTGTACCCGGAGGACCCCCAAACTCTAGCTGAGACTGACTCCATTTCGTCTTCCTCTGTTAGTTCGCGGTCTGAGAATGAAGTCCACGGCAGTAATAGCATCAAGGAAACTAGAATCAAAGCGCTCCTCTTCGGAGGCATCCCAAAGGCCGAACCTAGTGTATGCACGGTGGTTCGGCGTTCTATCACTATATTGAATGGTGTGGGTCGTTGAGCCATACATGCTTACATCCACCGTAGGTGGAAATTCAACATTTACTCCGTTAGACACATTTCATTAAACGCTCACTAATCGGCTGATAATATGTTCACACGTCTTAGGATAGCATCAAAGAGGGGAGGGTAGGACGGGTTTACGGGTTGTCAGCATGACAGATGAGAGGCTCCGCGAGGAAGCGCTGGATTATCACGCTTCAAAACCAGCTGGAAAACTGACTGTCATGCCAACAAAGCCCCATGGCACATCCCATGAATTGTCTCTGGCTTATTCACCGGGAGTAGCCTTTCCTTGTATGGAAATTGAAAACGACCCCGACAGTGCTTACAAATACACCTCTAAGGGAAATCTGGTAGCAGTTGTTAGCAACGGTACTGCAGTTCTGGGCTTAGGGGACATCGGCCCCCTTGCAGGAAAACCAGTCATGGAAGGCAAGGGTCTGTTGTTCAAGGCCTTCGCAGATATTGACGTCTTTGATATAGAGGTAGATAAGACGGACGTTGATGGATTTGTTGAAACAGTAAAAGCGATATCACCTACTTTCGGAGGAATTAATCTTGAGGATATCAAAGCTCCAGAATGCTTCGAGATTGAAAGGAGGCTCGTTGAAGAATTAGATATTCCTGTCATGCACGATGATCAACATGGAACAGCGATTATTTCAGGTGCGG
>CAXHBZ010000006.1:0-13448 GCA_964015215.1 uncultured Candidatus Poseidoniales archaeon
ATCTACAACTGTCCCCCTCTGGATATTCATCGGGTTTATCGAAACCTCATCAGATAGCTTGGATACTTCCACTACCCATCTTGATGTGTGTTCCAAGGCATCACCCTCAGACATATATGGTGGCTTGAAGAGGAGATATGTCTTGACCCTCAGGGAGTTGTCTCTCAACAATTCGACAGCTTTGTGCCATTGCCTGATCGAGAACCCCTTGTTCGCATGAAATCTCAAAACTGTGTTGTCATATGCCTCAAGACCTATTGCCACAGTACAACCAGGGTGCCTTTCAGCGACCCATGCCAACTTTTCTGCTGTGCACATCTGGGCCTGAGCCTCGACAACTAAATGCAACCCCATGTCATGGGTTTCCTTCAGGACATGCTCTTGCCATTCCGGAGGGTTCTCTCTATCTTCGAAGAATGTTCCGGATGTATAGACCTTGACCATCTTACATCCTTTGAAATCATCAGTTCTTCTCTTTGCCTCTTCCCATTGAGAGAACATGTCCTCGGCCGTAACGTCATCTCTAACGTCATTGAAATAGCCACAGAACGTACATCCTGACTTCCACCACCATGCACATCCCTTGGTTCTGAGGATAACTGTGGCGGCTGTACAGGGGGATCCGTCTGGAAGATTCTCAGGGGTCTTGTACACAGTTACCGGTTTGGAAGCATCCCATGACTCACGAGAGGCAACTGACTCAGGAGTGTTCTCTGGAGCCTTGATAAGATTGTGAATTTTCATTGGTTTCTCGCCGTCACCCATCAATCCGCATGACTGAGGCATGATATTCGCTCAGGGGACGTACTATTGAACATTGACTGAGGTTAGTGAGTCAGGGGACACCAGATTACGTAGACGACACTAAAGACCAAGTATATTCTCAGAGGGTCATGGCGGGAGGCTTTGGGGGACTTCTAGCCAATTCTGAAACCGTTGACAGGCTTCTAGATGAGATGGATGAGGCGGATAGGAAATCGTTGCAAGGCTGGTATTGGTTTGACTGGGCCAACCAAGCTTTCGCACTTACTGTGATTACTGTGGTGGTTCCGACATTACTGTCCAATATGTTCAATCTAGCAAACGGGGGGAGTGCGGATTATGGCGGAATGACTTTCACAGGCGACAGTTTCTATGCAGTCGTCCTCGGAATATCGAGTGTCTTTGTAGCGATAGTTAGTCCTGTTCTAGGTGCCATAGCTGATAGAATGCCCATCAAGAAGAAGATTCTGAAGGTTTACACTGTAGTTGGAATTCTATTCACGGGACTGATGGGATTAGCCCCCTACATGGATGAGGATTCTTCCTACAAGTTTCTCGCCATCTGCCTTATAATGGGCAACATTGGATTTGCAGGGGGACATGCGATTTACTCCGCTTTCTTGCCATATCTTGGAGAAAAGAGGCTGATGGACCATATTTCAAGCTGGGGCTACGCTTATGGATTCCTAGGAGGTTGCATACTGCTAACGTTCCATCTGGCTGTAGGGCTGAAGTTTGGATTTGAGAATCCAGATGTCCAGTGTTTTGTTTTCGTAACTAGCGCTTTGTGGTGGTTGGGGTTCTCCATCCCAATGTTCCTAAACACCCCAGAACCAGAGATACCCAATCCAACAGAATACTCCACCACACTTGAGGCCGTTGCAGACGGATTGAGAGAAATAAAGAACACTTTCATGGAGATTCGCAGATACAAGGTCTTGTCACTGTTCATGTGTGGGTACTTGCTATTCTACGATGGAGTCAATGCAATCGGGGGTTTGGCTGCGGCGTATGCAGATTCTGTTCTGAGGATTGATTTTACAATGAATTTTGTTCTTCTTCTCTCAGCAAATGTAGTGGCCATCCCAATGACTATCATTGGAGGCAGGTTAGCTGGTAAATACGGAAATAAGAATATCCTGGGGGGATCATTGGTCATATTCTGTGTGATTTCGGTTCTTGGGGTTGGGTTTGCCCCTCTCGAGCTTAACACTGACCATGAGAGGTATGATTTCCAATACGACTGGGATGAGGATGAAGGAGCTTACGAATTGTCTACCCTGTACGACAGGGGCGTTGACGGCTGGGTGAGTGAATCAGGAGAAGGGGATGAAGATTTCAGGAGGGCTTTCCTCTCGTTCTTGAAAAATGGAGATAGTGAGATCGGCTTGTTAAATCTGGAGGATGCCTCGTTACTCTCATCCAATATGATGAACGAGACTAATCACAGATTCTCATTCTCTTTTAGAGGCGGGGTTCTAGACGGTAGTGTATCGGTAGGTGATGAGCATCCAACGATTATTGAAGGTGGCCCAATAGACTGGTGGCCGAATTTCCTGAGAGATAATGTCTGGGAGCCTGCAGGGCTTGGAATTAATCTTCAATGGATAATTCTAGGTATGTCGTTTGGAATGGTGATGGGAGTAGCTGGGTCTTTGTCAAGGAGCCTTTTCAGCGTTCTTATACCAACATCAAAGACGACTGAGTTCTTCGGATTCTTCGCCTTCATAGGGAAGGCAGTGTCTGTACTGGGTCCCATTGTTTATGCCATTGTGGCTGCTTCAATGGACAGTAGAATGGGTCTTCTGAGTGTTGTAGTACCGATTTTGATGGGGATGTGTTTCTTCTTCGTTGTTGATGTGGAAGAGGGCATCAGAGTTGCCAATGAGGTAGATGAGGAGTCCATGGGGGCCATGGTCGAATGAGGTACTTCACGATCATTCAAAACGTACTTACCGCGATAGTCATTCCTTTCTTGGCCATTATAGTTGGATTATCATCAATACCCGCGGTGTATCTCTTTTTCAAAATCATCAGCATTGGTGGAGTAGAGGCCTCCTCGTTTACCGAGATTGACACAGTGTCTTTGTCGGATTTTTTGTTTGTCGGTACAAGCTTGGGGGTTGCAATAATGACATGGGGAGTGGTCTTGGTAATTTTCTCAGGGGCATTGGGGGGACTTTTTCGTCCGAGACTGGAGCCTGGAAGGTACCCACTGCAATCCTTCGTAACTATACAGTGGGCTTGGTCAATGATATTCCACAGAATCGCTCTGTTCTTCTTGCCTTACCTTGTTCCCTCATTCATCGGTAACACGTACTATCGACTCTCGGGAGCTAAATTAGGCAAAGGAGTGCAGATTAATTCAGCTCATATCAATGATGCGGGGTCCGTGACTCTTGGAGATGGTGTGGTACTCGGCGGCAACGCCACAATCAACGCACATCTTACTGAGAAGGGCGAGCTTGTCATGGCTCCGGTCAAGGTTGGTGATCAGGCCCTTCTGGGGATGGGATCCGTCGTGCAACCAGGTTGTACTATTGGAAATGGGGCGATAGTTGCTTCCAAGGCCGTGGTTCCCAAGTGGACCGAGATACCCGCAGGAGAAGTTTGGGCAGGAATTCCCGCGAAGTGCATACGAAGGGCTGATGGAACTAGGCCCAAATGAGTAAATCAGTTCTCGCTCGCGGAATCTTCCAGATTTTCTGAAGGGTCTGGTTCATCTGATGCTGTCTCAGCGGCGGCTTCTTTCACTGCCTCAAGGGTCTCATCCATCCTCTCCCTGAATGTGTCCTGCTTCTCTTGGAACTCTTTGAAATATTCCATCGCCCTGTCAATCATTTCAAATCTGGTTTCTGTGACCTTCTTAATGTCCTCAAATATCTTCATGTGCTCGACATACCAATCATCTCTGGCCTTCAGCTCAGCAGTAGCGGTCTGAAGTGCTTCATCGAGCTCCTCAGCAACATCGAAGACCCTTCCGAGCCTTGCCTGTTCTCTCGTGTACATCTCTTCCATTTTTTCCAGCTCTGGCTCTAGGTGCTTGACCCTAGTTCCAGCCTTGGCGGATTCTATCTCGAGGTTTCTAATCCTGCTATCCTTCTCATTGAGGAGCTCCTCGAGTCCTTCCTTCTCGATTTCCTTGTCTATAGCTTCCTTCTCGAGAACTTCGATATGTGCTTTCGAGTCGTCGAACTCAGATTGTAATGCCTGATAGGCGACGTAAAGCTTGTCTAAACGTTCCTTCTCCATGGCTAGTTGTTCAGCCAAATCATCCTGTTCAACAGGCATTGTCTCCTCTTCGCTCATGGTTATCCCAAACAGCCTGACTACAGCTTCCCCTTTAACCCCGGCGGAGAGGGGATAGCCAAACATGTGATTAGCCGTATTCATCTTGAAACAGCGGCGACAGTGTTTGCCAATACTGCTGTGAGTCTCTTCGCAGAGGGGATGTGGAGCTTCTCGTCTGGTCCATGGGCATTGTTGCCGGGACCTGAAGCGCCCGTGCAGAGAAACTTTGCTTCGGGATATCTACTTTGCATCATGGCCATGAATGGTATGGTGCCTCCAATCCAAGTCGCAAGGGGAGGTTTTTGGGTGAAATGGATAGCGGCTTCAGAAATCGCTTTCTTGACTTCACCATCCAAGGGAGGTGAGTGGAATCCGTTGGCAGAGGAGTCGAGGACGAAGGAGACCTCTGCGCCATAAGGGGGGTCTGACTCGAGTAGTTGCTTCAGAATTGGCTCCAGAGAGTCGGACTTTACACCAGGAGGAATCCTAAAGCTCAGTTTAAGATCGGTGTTGGTCCTCAGTACGTTCCCTGCGACTTGGACAGATGGGAGTCCGTCGGCCCCGATTACACACATTGATGGTTGCCAATTCATCCCTAAAATCATATCAGCGGTTGTAGGTGCGACAGGAATTAGAGACTCTACAGTGGGGAGTTGATCCCACAGTGAATTCCCAACAATTGATGCCAGCGATTCGGCTTTTTCCCTCAAATCCTGAGTTAAATTGACATGCATCTCAGGAATGAGGATCTCTCCTGTGTCTGAATTTTCGACTCTGTCCAGAATTTTCCTAACGATTCTGAATGATGAGGGTATGGAACCACCCGACGTACCCGAGTGTATACCTTCGTCGGAAACCTTGACTGAGAGGGTTCCCGAGACGAGCCCTCTCAATGCCTCTGTAATCCAGATATGCTCATAATCCGGTCCACCACTATCCATTACCACGATCATGTCAGGTTCGCCAAGATCGTCTTTCAGGATTTCCAGGTATGGAGGAAGGTCGAATGAGCCTGATTCTTCGCAAGTTTCGATTAGGAACGAGCACTTTGGATGTGGAACTCCAGATTCTTGAAGTAGTTTGAGGGATGCAAGGCACAGATATCCGCCATATCCATCATCGATACTTCCCCTCCCATACAGCCAATCCCCTCTTCTTACCGCGTCTAATGGACCAAGTCCATCCGACCACAATTCGGGCTTAGAGGGTTGTTTGTCCAGGTGTGAGTAGAAGATGATCTCGCCCTTCCCAGATCCCTCAACGGAAATCAGTAGTACTGGTGATCTTCCCTCTATCCTGTGCACCGAGTAGCTTAACCCCCTTATGCCCTGATTATCGACCCATCTGCAAAATAACTCAATCACATCCTCTAGCTCACCCACCTCTTCCCAATCTGGTTCGAATAGCGGGGATAGCGCCTTAACGCCGATGAACTCACTTAGACTGGGGAGTATTGAGCCCTCCCAAATTTCATCGCTCATCTCCAATAGTCGGTCCATGTCGTGCGCCATGCAGTGTTGTCCAAGGCATCACAAATGGACTCTTCTGTTCACTGATCATCTGAAAGTCTGGAGCAGGTCGAACAAGTGCATTTGTATTTGGATATTGGAGCACTGGAATGCAGAGTCATTTCTATCGCAGTGCGCATTGTGGTTTCGATCCTATCAAGACACTCTGAGAATAGCTCATCTGGGTATTCTACAATTCTCCCGGTAACTCCGATCAGTATTGCCGGTCTGAGGACCTCCCTGTGGGGAAGACCCCTCCTCTTTCTCTCGTCCTCAGTTGATTTCAGTGCCAAGTAATACAATGTCAGCTGCATGCTGTGATGTTCCAGGATACCTCTCTCGAATTCGGAAGAAGGCTGCAGACCGATTTCTCCGGTTGATGAAATTAGCCCGCTTTGGTTCTCACTCAGCAGACCGATTGCTTCCTCGGTTTTCAGGTCGACTGGCCTGATGAAGTGGCTATCATCAGACTTCGTACATAGGACTAGATCTATCACCCCATCCATTTCAAGTGAGGCTTCATCCATTGAAGAAAGTGGTTCTGAGCCATCAGGGGTCCATCTCCCCCTGACAATTCCATCCAACCCAATGGCTCTGGAGAGGTGGAAAGGCATCTCCGTCCTAAGCCCCTCGACTACATGGCCCCCTACCACGGAGCCCTCACACATCTTACCTAGAGGTCCTCTCCTAATTCTTCCCAGAACGGATTTAGATATCTCGGAATATTCTCTTCGATTGGCTTCAGGGGGCAATATCTCGTCGAAAACCTGGTACATCAAATCTTCATCCAGCAATAGATCAGGACTCTTGGTGGTCCATGAAAGGGGGAGATTCGGCTTTGATCCCTGTGGAGGGCCTGGATTCATCAAGCCTATTTCGAAAATCCTATGAATAACCTTCCCAAGAATCGCGGGATCAACCTCGGTTGAAGTGTGTTCAATCTCTTTGGATTCGGAGTGATAGTCTGAAGACGTGCCTCTTCCCCCACCTATGGTTTGCATCCAATACCTTCGTGGACACTGGTCGAGCAAGGTCAGATTGTGAGGGGCTATTCTGACTCTATTCCTGTGATCAAACCTAGGGGATTCTATAGAATTCTTAGCAGACTTTGCTATCTCTCTTGATGCTTGATCGTTCCTCTCAATTCTCTGGAGAGGGGTCAAAATCGAATTGGATGATACGCCGGTCTCCTCTAGGCAATCGGGGTGGTGGAAAATAGGCATTCCCCCCAGATTGTCCGAGCCGAGGAACCCTGAGATAATCGCCTTCCCGGGGTCTATTTTTCTGGTTCCCGTTCTTGTTACGCTCGGCCTCATCTTAGATTCTGAGTCTTCATCCGTCACCCAGTGTGAGTTTTTTTCCGACCTACTCCATGATCCCTGTCTCAAAGACTCTAACCACATCTCCCCGAGCTGAGGAACAGGATTGCTGTAGGACCAATTGAACACTAGCCCTGTGCCATCCTCCCATCTGGTTTGCTTAGGTGATCCGCAAACGATTAGCTTACTTTCAGCTCTCGTTGAAGCCACATACAATAACCTCCTTGCCTCAGCGTTTCTCCTGGCCAGATGGATCTTCTTCACGTGATTCCAAAGAGGCGAGACCGGGTTTCCAGTTGGCCATGGTTTGGGATGACCGGCAAAAAGGTCTGGAGTAACAATAAGCCTCTCTGACGACTCGATCCTAATGTTGGTTTGTCTTCCTGAGAAGATATCGGCCAGAATAACCACTTTTGATTCTAGGCCTTTGGATCCGTGTATCGTCATGATTCTAACAGCATCGGCATCGGGAGTATTAATTGCCTCCGTGCTACTCTTGTCTCCTTCCTTAAGTCTCCTCAGACTATCTGCTATAACCTTGGAGTCGCCACCAAGGTCACTTGCAAGTGTTCTCACCAAATCTATGAATTTTTCAGAGTCCTGTCGCGAAGAACGGTCAGGGTAGGCGACCAACAAATCTGATCTGTCAAGGGTCTCCTCCAATGCCTCTACGAAAAGTCCCCTTGATGACAGGTACTTCCATCTTGTGATCATCTCCCTCTGCCTTTTATCGGATGAAAAATTTTGCAATCTAACAAGCATGTCTTCCCCTTTGGCAGAGGCTCCCACGAGGCTCTGAAGCCCACGATCATCGAGTCCTACCAGCGGAGATCTTGCTAACCACGACACGTGGTGAGCGGATTTCGGCCTGGCCATCGCTTGGAAAAGACCATGCAAGGCATGAACAGTTGGGCGCTCCAGCAGGCTACCCTCTCTGTCTGCTTGAGCTGGAATACCTATGTTTGAGAGCTCTCTAACTATACTGTCCCTAAGCTTGCTTCTGCTAGGAAGAAGTATCATTATTTCACTTGGATTTACCGGTTCTTCTGGTGCAATTTCCATCCATTTACCAGTTGAAGAAAGGACTCTTGATGGATTTCCTACAATCATATTTCTAACCCTCATCGCAATCATCATGGCCTGTCTTTCGATTGAATCTGGCTTTCCAAAACCGAATGAGTCGATAGGGGTAGTGAGGTCCTCAGGTGGGTCAGAGTCGCCGCCTGTCAGAACTGGACATATCCACTCTATTGATCCGGAGGACCCGGATTTATCTTTGCAGGGCCTCAGAGGCTGGGCCTCCGCATAGAAATCCCCGTCAGGAAAGTCTCTGTGCCTAAGAGAGAATATATCGTCCCACCAATGATTCATCGCCTCGAGAAGCCCTCCTTCTGTTCGATAGTTTACATTCAGCCTGATTAATCCGTTCCTTCTACGAATGACTTCATCTTCGGGAGGGATATGGCCATTGTCCGGTAAATCGAATGGGACCCATGGAGTGGTATCCATGCCTGCTCTTTCAGCTAGCTTTGAGGCTTCATTAATTCCGGTAGCGTGAGCGTTTCTCGGGTCCCTGCTACTATCCCTCTTCCTTAGTGGCGGCTTTGTGAGTAATTGTGGAATGCTGGAAAATTCGTGCTGATTTATCGACATAAGCTTTCTAGCATACTTCAGGAATCCTACGACTTCAGCCTGTCTGAACGCATAGATGCTTTGCTTGACATCTCCCACATAGCATATGGTAGGTTGCCATGGTGTATCTGGAGGTGGAATCTCTCCTTGGGTGATCTCCCTCTGGCCCCATAGTCTTGAGAGTAGCCTCCATTGTAAGGGCGAGTTGTCTTGAGCTTCGTCTATGATGAAAGCCATGTATCTTCTTCGGATATTTCTGAGGAGATCTAGCCTTCTTTCTAGGTCCTGCCTTATCACACCAAGATTTGCCGCTGACTCTCCGGCCAGAATGGGGTTTTTCTCAAGAATTGAAATCTCGTCAAAGGCTCTGTCGATGTGATCGTCCCTCCATGGCTCTTCCCCAATTGAGTCCAGTTCTCTGATTACCGATTGCGGGTAGAATTTTCTGCAAACCTCAGGGCAGTTAGACAGAAGCAAGTCCCCGACAAGCGCTTGTATATCATCGAAATCATGAACTTCCGCTCTCTCCTTCAAGCTCTTCAGAATTCCCTTGAACCCTAAGTGAACTAACCTCAGATCCTCAAGGTTTCTAGCTTCCGAGTCCAGTGGAAAGTAGTATTGATCAGACCTCTCGCCGGACGGAAGTCTGTCTGGCATCGTTTCAGTGAGAGGTTTCAGTGGCTTTTCCCTAAGTTGCGGTGAGTTACGGGTCGGCTTGGGGTCAATAAGCATGGTAATCTGGGCGAAGTGTTGTGCAAGCTTTCCTTCGACGGATTTCCATATGTCTCGGATTAGTCCAATCTGAGTGAGCAGGGATTTTTTTGTTAGTTCTTTGAGTTGTTTATCTTTAATCGAGCTCCAAGAGTTAACTCCCCTATGCCAGAAGGGGTCATCTGGGAGGTTGTCCCGAGGGAATATCGTTGGAGATTCCCCTTGAACAGATGAGTGACTGGACGTGCAATCCAAGTGATGTGCCAGCCATACTAATCTGTCTTGATGGGTAGTCGCAGTATCATTGCACAAGGAGATCAAGCAGGCCATCCTAGAGTCGTCTTGGATCCCACCGCCCACCATTTCTGGTGACCCGAGTATGGCATCACAATACCTCGTACTGATTTCCTTCAAACTTGTGTAAATAGACTCTATTTGATGGTTGTCAGCAGAGGAAAAAATCCTTTTTCTGAGTAGAGTCGGGTTCACCGAACCAGAGTCATCCGTTATCGCACTCAGTCCTTCTTCGATGAAAACAGATTTCTTGACAAGGCCACTCATAAGCCTCGCTGCCGTCTTTCTACCAGAGTATCTCCTTGCAATCCTCTCCCTCGCTTCAAGAACATCAAGAGCAATGTCCGAGGGAATACCAGCGTCAACCGCATCTCCGATTGCTGAAATTGAGCTTGGTAGCCTCCAAAGCACGTCTAACGAGTCCTCAATTAGAAGAATCCTACTGGCATCCGAGATGTTCTCTCTGCTCAAAGCGTCCCCCAAAAGGCCCCTGAATGGAGAGACCAATTGATTGAAGAAAGAGTCTATGGTACCTATCGGTGCGTCTTCTAGTAGAGTCAGAAGCTGCTCAGATAAGCTAGGTGTTACTCTTGGATCAGTCCTCACAGAGTTACTTGAGGAGCCGATTTCGAGCTTCGAAATTTCCTCCCTTAATCTATGCCTCATCTCGTCTGCAGCTTTGTTGGTGAATGTCAAAAGTACGACCTCACCGGGTAGTAAGCCTGGGTGATCCCTCGGATCAACTGTTTCCGAGGAGGGAGCAAGAAGTGTCCCTCCAGATATTGGTAGGGGCCTCTCTGGAGTTGGTAGGATTCTAGTTGCTCTTTGATCACCGGTCAGATAGTGTTCGATCACTCTGTCCACGATGGTCTTGGTTTTCCCTGTTCCTGCCCCTGCGTCTATAACGATATGTGAGTCCAAATTGAGAGCTAGCCTCTGGGCTGTGTTGGGGATCATCAGTAATCATCCTCCACTTTTACTTCACAGACACTGCTCACTGGGCAGTATCTACATGATGACTTTGAGGGAGTGGGATGGACTCTGCCTTCTTGGGCGCCTTTGGAAACGCCCAGTGACACAGATAATCTCTGTGCAAGCCAAGCTCTGAATGAGTCACTTGTAGGCTCATTTGATTCATCTGGAAATCTGTGTAGTTGTCCTGTGATTGATGAGATTTTCCCCGCTGATAAGTTTCTGGCATCGGGAAAATAAGATGGAGATGCCTCTAGATAATGGCTGGTCAGGTGACCGATGGTTGAGATTCCTGCCCCAACCACCAAATCACCTGGATGGCACACCTCCCATGCTCTGGAGTAGATAGCCAGTTGGAGTTCCTCTAGCAGGCCTTTCTTGTTTCTATCCTCGGGCTTATTCTCAGAGGTTTTTAGATCCCTGATGATTACTCTTCTCCGTGGCTTCCAATCCTTCCTTGATGAAACTCTCACTGGTGCTACCTCCTCACTGCCATCTGGATCAACCCATACGGCGGCATTCCCGTCAAAGGGAATCAAATCCACTCTGTCTATCATCCCATTAACATAAATCGGAGGGAGTGTGGCCTGTTCGGGACTGGTATCAGAGGAGTCCAAGGATATCTTGGTACCCTCTGGTTTGCCACCTGAAATCTCCCATTCCAATGCTATTGGCATAGAATCAGCGAGTTCCAGCTCTGAACGAATCAGCTCCCCTATTCTTCCGCCGGGAGAGATGTTTTTTGGATTAGCCAGCCATGACCTCCACTCGCTTCGAGACATCCCCGTAAGCATTCTGAGTCGATAAGTGGAAACTCCATCAGCCCTTTCTAGCCATGGAGCTAGTCTGTCCAAGCACTCCAAGGCTTTCTTCATCAACTCATCCGGGCTTATATTAGACTTTGACACATTAATTGGGGACTCTCCATCAAGAGCATCATAGATGTCTCTCTCCCTTCCCTCCTCCATGGATAGGATATCGCAGATTAGGTCATGGTGCACCTGGTGGAGCAGGTCTCCCTGGGTTCTGGGGTCGAGATCCTCGGTCTGAGTTTCCTCATCTCTAATCCTCAGTCCCTTTGTCATCCAACCTCTTCTTGGGCATCTTGCCCATTCCTGCAATCTACTCGGCGACCAGCGTTTTATCACCTGCTTTGAACCGGATGAGAACCCATGTCTAGAATCGGAGACTGCGGCACCTGTTGGCCTTGGCGTGAATGGCCTAGGATCAATCGTTGCTGTCCTTTTCCCATCTTCATTCAAAGCTCCAATAACGGGCCATTTCTCGGCAAAGCGAGGGTTTTCCACTCCTTTCGGGGCTTTTCTGATAAGATCCTCATAGTCGAATTGAATGACCCTGTTCCTATTCTCGGCCTTCAGGTACCCTCCTTCCTCGGATTTCTTTGGCTGTCTTCTCTCCCTATCTCTCTGAAGCTCCCTGTCCAATGGTATCGTTATTGAGCTGGCATTTAATGGGGCGTTGTAGGCGGGGAGCATCTGTCTTATCCGTTTACCATCTGCTTGCCTCTCGTCTCTGGGTCCGGGAAAGTCGTCATGACCTGCATCAAATAATGTCGGATCGGCACATAGGTGGATAATCTCCTCCACTGGAGATGCCAATGGTGACGATTTCTCGATACTTGGATCGATGATGATGGGTCTTTCACTGCAATTCAAGAGATGCCTCAGATAATGCCTTGCATCTCTAATCGGCCTATCAGGCCTCAGTAATCCGAATCTATGCCTCTCGGTTTCTCCGACAAAGGGCATCTTCGAAGTATTCAAGCTCCAAGAAGACGATGAGGGGTTTGCCAAGATGGCAACGTCAGAGCTACACCCTAGGGCTGCTTCAGGCGTGAGAATCTTCAATCTTGAGTTGATTCCTGATAGCTGTAATGGAAGAGAGGAATCTTTCAGGATTGCAGACAGCTCAAGTACCCATTCTCCGCCCCTTCTGGGGGGTTTCTGACCCACCGCGTCTTGTAGATATCTGAGCTTCGAATGCTCGGTAGTAATTGTCGCAACTACAGACCAAGGAGGTAGTGTATTGCCATCTAGGAAGTCGTCGTGGACATTCAAATCGAGGTTTTTGACAACCGATTGTAGCCATTCATCTCCGTCAGCAGGTGGTGTAGCAACTTTGAGGGGTAAGCCAGAGAGGCATCCCTTAGTGAGTTTCTCATCGGTCAGGAGCTTTCTTTCTGACTCCTCCAACAGTGGGGAGAGGGATGATGCCAGAGAGAGTAGCCACCAATGCGTTGACTCGCGTGACTCGGCCTGATCGATGTTTTTTGACGGCCTAGAAAGAGCTTCCAACCATCTCCTTAGAGCTCCCTGGCCTCCGAGAATATGATTCGATCTGGCGATGTTTGCAAGGAGTTCTATGTCAGGAGTTGGGGGTGATAGGCCCTCAGATTGAAAATCGACTGCATCTGTGAAAGGAGTCAGTGCTTCTTGCAAAGCTATCAATCTGATTCTCTCCATGGAAAATGCGTTGGGACCGTTTCCAAGATTTGCCAATTCATGAATCCAGTGTCCAATGGGCGATGATGTAATTGGACGTTTTATCCCTGCAGATGGAAGACCAATGTTATTGACTAATTTCCTCCACTTAGTCTGATTTTCTTCGAACGCTGGGTCTATTATCATGACAGTAGACTCGCTGTTTCCATCCATTACACTTTTTGAGATCTTAATCGCGACTTCAAAGGAGTGTTCCTCAGAGTTAACAAGTACCCTTTCCACAACTGGATCTTGCTTGTGAGCGGAGATCTGATGTCTTGGGACCCACCAAGGTAAATCTTCTGGCTTTGTGATGGGGTATGTGTCCTGTATCTGAGCTCCATGGTGGCCCAATCTGTAGCTTCCGGGATATGTAAGTTGGTGGATTGGCTTTATTCGGGAGATTTCCAAGAGCAGTTGCGTGTTCAATCTGGATAGAGAAGGGGCGTGGTCTAGCA
>CAXHBZ010000007.1:0-13367 GCA_964015215.1 uncultured Candidatus Poseidoniales archaeon
TCCCTATACAGCACTCAAGAGACAATATCCCTAGATGATGCTACGACATTGAGAAACTGAGGTGAATCCATGGGTGAGAACAAGAGTGAACTGGGGCTTTTGGTATACATCCTACCATTCCTAGCAGTAACCCCCGCTCTTTACGCATTGGGGTGGGAATCGTATGAAGCCTCAATTCTGATAGTGGCTGTGCCATTCATGACATTCCCAGTAATTCTCATTGTAGGGCAACTGTACAACGGAGAAGAATTCTGGAAGAATAAAATGAAGGAGGGAGGGATCCTCGCACTAGGGGCCCTAGGAACATCACTTTCCGCGGCATTATGGCTTGTTTACGACTATTTCGACTCGCTCCCCAACTTCGATGAACAACAGAGTGTCACACAATGGCTGGAATGGGTCTCCTTCGATCTTGTTCAGTCTGATTACACTTTGACTTCTGGGTCAAAAATACTCGGTATGGGAGTCTGGATAGACTCAATCACGCTGATGATCTTGTTTGTAGCAACGTTCCTCTGCTTCTTAATTTGCTGGTTTAGCTTGGGATACATGAATACAGATCCAATCAATGAAGACAGGAATCATCGATTCTACGGGGAGTTCGTTCTATTCGCTCTGGGGATGTTTGGAATGGTTCTAGCGGATAACTTCCTTTGGCTATTCATCTTCTGGGAAGTAATGGGACTCTGCTCATATCTGCTCATAGGATTTTACTACTGGAAGGATAGTGCCGCGTACGCCTCGAAAAAGGCCTTCCTAACCACAAGAGTTGGAGATGTTTTCCTTATGATAGGACTATTCATCCTCTACGACATATACGGCTCATTAGAGTTCTCAGTCATTTTCCACGACCCATCGCTCAATGGAACCGTAGACTCAGGAGAGCTCTTCTGGGCACTTCTGATGATGTTTATTGGTGCTGTCGGGAAGTCAGCACAGTTCCCTCTTCATGTCTGGTTACCGGACGCTATGGAAGGCCCCACTCCTGTCTCAGCACTGATTCATGCCGCGACCATGGTAAATGCGGGCCTGTATCTGGTCGCAAGAATGGTGCCCTTTGTAGATGTAGGACATCATGGGGTAGCTGGCCTAGAGGATCTCGGACTGATCGTGGCATATATCGGAGGCATAACCGCATTCATGGCAGCCGCCATTGCATTCGTGCAGAATGATATCAAGAAGGTTCTGGCATATTCCACTATGAGCCAGCTCGCATACATCTTCACCGGTTTGGGGTCAGCACTCTGGTTCTACAATAACGATGAACACCATGCGGCCGTAGTGGTCTTCGGATCCTCAATGTTCCATCTCTTCAATCACGCCATGGCAAAAGGGATGCTTTTCATGGCTAGTGGGTCAGTGATTCACGAGGTTCATCACGCCCATGACCACTTACACCACGGACATGAAGATGATCATGGCCACGATTTTGACCCTCAAGATATGAGGAACATGGGGGGCCTCGCCTCAAAGATGCCAGTCACTGCAACGGCGATGATGGTTGGCTCCATGTCAATAATAGGTATACCCCTAATAGGTGGGTTTTGGTCCAAGGAAGGAATAATTGCTGAAACTTGGCTAGCAGCCCTTGAGCATGAGCCACTTATGTATGGGCCTGCAATTCTGGTCTTACTAACAGCTGGTATGACTGGTTTCTACATGTCAAGAATGTGGTTCATGACATTTGCTGGAGAGCCCAAATCAGAAGTTGTCGAGCATATCCATGAAGAAACCCCATGGATCAAGATGCCATTGGTGGTCTTGACTGTTATCACTGCTTTCGGAGGTTTCGCCTTCGCACTACTCGGGGCTACGGACTACCTTTCTTCTGCTTACGACTATTCAGGACATCTGAAGCTTCACAAGTCAACCCTACTTGAATCTATAATCTACAAACTTGAGTATGCCTTCCTTCCAGAGAAGATCAACCTGAGAATAGTTGGGTGGGTCACAATCTTCCTCTCCTTCATTGTTGGACCCGTCTTCGCCGCGAGAATACACGGGGGAAGGCTCGGGACTGGAGAGGTATCAACACCATTTGTGTCATGGCTAATCTCAATCTCCTCCAAGTTTGGGAAGCAGGATGTGAGCTCCCTATCAGAATCAGAGCTTTCATTGGCGCTTCAAAACAGACTCTACTTCGATGACCTATATGAGGGAGTATTGGGCAGGACAGTTATTCCATTCTCCCAGTTCACTGCATGGTTTGACAGGAATGTAATTGATGGATTAATCAAACAGATAGAGAGAGGATCAGTCTCGGGGTCAGTCCAAGTACGGAGCCTGACAACCGGAAGCGCACGAGACTACATCCTGATGGCGACTATCGGCATGCTCAGTATCATCGCCTTACTGTGGGGGTTGAACACATGATCTCCGATCCTCTGACTGTCATTACCCTAACGCCGATACTTGTCAGCTTAGCGTTACTAATCCTCCCTAAGCTAGCATCCTCGGCCCAAGGTCTTGCTAGGGCTTCGAGAGCTATCAGTATGGGTGTATCCCTGGGAATGCTGGCAATTACAACAATGATATTCTTCGGAGAAATCGGAAACGTGGATTGGTCGAATTATAATTCTGGATATTACCTAACTAATGATGCAGTGGCCCTTATTCCCTCAATAGGAGTTTACTGGAAGGTCGGTGCTGACGCCCTCTCTTTCCCGATGATATGGCTCACTACCCTGCTTATCCCAATCTCTATGCTGGTGGAATGGGATGCCAAGAAGGGACATCTCTTCCATCCCCTAATTTTGATGATGGAAGGAGCGCTGATAGGAGTGTTTGTCTCTCTGGATATGTTTGTCTTCTACGCATTCTGGGAATTGACTCTAGTACCTATGTTCTTCCTAATCATGGTCTGGGGTGGAGATGACAGGAAATACGCATCAATGAAGTTCTTCATCTACACATTCACAGCCAGCGTGATTATGTTAATTGGCATACTTGTGATGTACTTTTACACCCCAGATGTCGCTTCATCAGGATCGATTACAGGACATTCCTTTGACATGTCAGTGATGGTATCGTCAACCGAATTCATACCTAGCGAAGGGCTGAGACACCTAGTTTGGCTACTCTTACTGATTGGCTTTGCAACTAAGATGCCAAGTGTACCCGTACACACATGGCTACCCGACGCTCACGTACAGGCTCCTACAGCCGGCTCGATGCTATTGGCGGGTGTGATGCTGAAGATGGGCGCATACGGCTTCCTCAGGATTGCTGTCGCAGCCTTTCCTGAATCTACCGTCGCTTTCATCCCACTCCTAATTTTCCTTGGAATGGCGAGTTTGGTATATGGCGCATGGGTATGCATGGGCCAGACTAACCTCAAGAGAATGGTGGCATACTCCTCTGTGTCACACATGGGCCTGATATTCCTCGGGATAGCTACAATGCAACCTCTGGGAATAGCTGGGGCCCTTTTCATGATGTTCGCTCATGGGATAATAAGCCCTCTTCTCTTTGCTGTAGCGGGAGCTTTCAAGCATCATTACCACACACTAGAGATTGGCTCAATGAGAGGGATAGCGCACCATAGCCCTTGGCTCTCAGCTCACATGATGCTCGGGTGGATGGCAAGCCTAGGCCTTCCCCTATTGGCAGGGTTCGTAGCGGAAGTGACAATTCTAATCGCTTTCTGGATGTCTTTCGGGTGGTGGGTACTACTTCCTACGTTGACTCTGATAATCACAGCTGTCTATTATCTCACATCCATGCAGAAGACAATCTTCGAATCCAACGATCCCCATCAGGGAATACTTCCCGACTCTCTCCATGGAGAGGAACCCAGAGACATCTCATGGCACGAGAACACCGGCATGATTATTCTCGGTACACTGACAATTTTATTCGGAATACTCCCCTTCATCTTCTGGGATATGATGTCAGAGTGGAGCTCAGGTTTCCTTCTTGACACGCTTGTTCAGGCTATGGAGTCAGAGGGGGTGAGACCTTGAGTTCACTAGGCCAGTTGCCTCTAAATTCAGAAACTGCCTCATCTTTGTTGCCCGAGACAATGATGCTCACGGGTTTGATTGCAATAGTTCTGATTCCCAATCTCGGCGATGCGAAATTTAGAATCCCACTGACCTCAGTAAGAGTTCCAATACTTTTGGGAGGATCAAGATTTGAAATGACCAATGACCCAAGAATGCCGAATAGGATTTCCAATATCACATTCTTGCTAGCATTCCTGTCGTCGTTGGTAATGGTCTCAGAGTCTCCTCGGGAAGTTGGGGGAATTTTGATGGCAGACGGTTTTAGTAGGATTTTCTCAACCATGTTTCTGGGAGCTCTACTTTTAGTCAGCATAGCAACGACTCACAGGATTCCACCAAAGACAAACGCACTAATCCCAGATGATTCCGATTCCAAGACGGTCTATGATAGGAAAATTTCTGTCCTCATTGACAACAGGAGGCAAGTCGACTTCTACATTCTTCTGATTATGGTAGGGATAGGGATGAGTATGATGACCATGGCTACTAATCTATTCATGATGATCGTCTGTATCGAGTTAGCCTCACTCTCAACCTATGTCCTTGTAGCATTCCACAAGGAGTCTCCATCTGGAGGGGAAGCAGGTGCAAAATACTTCATCGTCGGATCCGTAGCCTCTGCGATTGGGATCTATGGCATGTCCCTACTATACCTCTGGTCGGGAAGTCTTGATCTGGATGTATTGAGAGAAAGTTGGCACTCCATGGAGGGAGTGGATCCATTCGCGGCATTCGGAATAGGCATGATGTTGGTGGCCTTCGGGTTCAAGGTGAGTGCTGCCCCATTCCATCTTGCCGCACCTGATGCTTACTCTGGAGCCGCATCGCCAATATCCGGGCTCCTTGCTACCGCATCCAAGGCAATGGGATTCGTGGCTCTGTTCAGGGTCCTGGTAATCATCACTGTTCCAGAGGGCGCTGAAGCACTATGGATGGTGGCTTTGGGAATATTCGCCATTGTGACTATGACATGGGGCAACCTTGCTGCTCTGACGAGCGAGAATCCCAAGAGGATGCTCGCCTATTCTAGCGTGGCGCATGCAGGATACATGTTGGCCGCTGTCGCAGTAGTAGGAAGCGGAATCTCAAGCACTGATCAAAGTGTAGTAATTCTGACTGCAGTAACCTTCCATCTCGCAGTCTTAGTTCTCTTCAAGCTTGGCGCATTCTTGGTAATCGCTCACTTGGAGATAGAAGGCAAGGGTCATAGTATCGAGCATCTTTATGGCCTAGGCAGTAGAGATCCGATAATCGCTGGCTCAATGTTCTTGTTTGTTCTTTCATTAGCGGGAGTTCCTCCTCTGTCAGGTTTCCTCTCAAAACTCCTGATGATCAATGGAATCGTATCTACCTCTGCTTCAACCGGGTCTTCCAATACCTCTGATATAGCCACGTGGGCCGAATCGGTAGACCCGTTATTCTGGCTGGCCGTGGCTATTGTACTGAATAGCGCTCTCTCGTTATTCTATTACCTAAGGATAGGTCTTGTAATGTTCTTCGAGGAACCAATATCTGGAAAGCCCCTCAAAGCTGCCCCTTCTCTCAGATTGGCTATTCTTGCATGTGCTATACTGACATTACTCTGTGGAGTCGGCCCGGTAAGTGAGTGGCTACTGGACTTAGTTAACGGAGCAATCGACTCATTCATGTATCAGTAATGATGCTCAACTTCACATAGGTGACTCTCGACGGGTGCCTGTGGGGCGTAGGGAGGAGAAGGTCGATTTTGAGCGACTAGCTCAACTTGAATCTGGTAGCGGGGATAGAATTAGGGTCCCACTCCCCAATAGAAAAGTCAACGAAATGTTTGCAATAGCGGACGAGATTCTCGGAGGGAGGAGGCTCAGAGCTGTTTGCGAGGATGGGTTAAGCAGAATTTCAAGAATCCCTGGAAAGATGAGGAGAAGGCAATGGGTAAGGGAGGGAGACCTCATAGTGATCCAGCCATGGGATTTCCAAGATGAGAAGGCCAACGTATGTATGAGATACACAAAGACTCAGTCGCTATACCTGTCAAGAAAGGGAGTACTTCCGGAAATAGTAGACCTCTTTGGACTATCCGAGGAAAAACCGTCGGAGGACAATCTGGATGATGCAAAGGCGGAGGAGATTGATGAACCTGATATCACTCAGGAGGATGTAGTACAAGAAGAAGCCCCTAAGAGTGTACAATCCACTAATGATGAAGATGACATCGACTCATTCTTTGGGTGAGTAAATGGGCTACAATGAGGATTGGGACGAAGACCCAGACGCGATAATGAAATCTCAGACTAAGCATGTTTGGATGTCCGAACCTAGATTTAGAAAAATATTCGATGAAATAGAGGACGGCCTCCAGGGCGTGATGGGCAAGGGGCCCTATGAGTGGGTGGATAAGAGAGTCTTTGACGCGGTATTCGACAAGTCCACATTGCTAGCAGTGCACAAGCTCATGCAAAAGGGGGATATAGAAACCATCGACTACCCTATAGCGAGGGGCAAGGAAGCGCATGTATTTCACGCAACCTCAGTTAATGGACCGATAGCGGTCAAAATATTCCATACCACGAATGCCGTTTTCAAGGGATTGGCCAAGTATATCGACGGAGATCCCAGATTCAGCGGCCTTTCAGGAAGGCACAGAGAATTAGTCAACACTTGGGTCAAGAAGGAGTTCAGAAACCTAAGACGAATGAGAAAGTATGGTATCAGAGTTCCTTTACCAATATCTTACAACAAGAATGTGCTTGTAATGGAATTAATCGGTACTGATGTTGCCGCTCCCAGACTGAGGGACATCGTGGTTGATGAGAAGTTTGAGACATTTTCGGAAATGTTGGATATGGTTGCCGTGTCGTGGCAGAAGGCCAATCTTGTCCATGCAGACCTGAGCGAGTACAATATCCTCTGGCATGACGGACAACCATGGTTCATTGATGTGGGCCAGGGTGTTACTGAGCAACATCCACACTCTGAGGAATTTCTAGTACGAGATGTGACCAGACTTGTCCATTGGATAAATAAGCAAGGATATGAGGTTGAATTGGCAGATTCTATTCTGAGAGTACTGGAGGAACCAGTGCCTGAATTACAGCCTCTCCCGGGCGGGGATTAAAGAGAGGCGCCTGTTGGAAATGTTCGTGGAGCCGATAGCCAAGATACCCAAAGACCGTATTGCGGTGTTGATTGGGAAGGGCGGATCAACTAGGAAGATGATAGAAGAGGCCTGTGGTGGCAAACTGGATATCGACTCCAGATCAGGGGAAGTTTCTGTTGATTGGTCAGATTCAGATGCAGACCTGGTAGTCCAAATGAAGACACCTGATGTAATCCTTGCAATAGGAAGAGGTCTTTCACCCAAGAGAGCTGTAAATTTACTCGAGGATGATATTCATCTACGGATGTATGACATCAGAGAGTGGGTAGGCAGACAACCGAATCAAATCAGAAGAATGAGGAGTAGGTTAATCGGTCGAAATGGGCTAATTAGGAGTCGAGTCGAGGAGCTTTCTGGAACTGAAATAGCAATTTATGGATCATCCGTGATAGTCATAGGTGATGAAATGGGACTTGAGGTGGCTCATCCTGCAATAGAATCGATATTGAGAGGTGCTGAGCATGGTAGTGTACTTCACGGACTTGAGAAGGATAGAAAGAGGCAGCGAATACGCTCCAGGAGTCTAGAAAGCTACGAGGAAAGAGGAAATGCCGACTCTCCTTTCGACTCACTTGTACCGGGACTAACAGCCGCTAGGAGAAGAAGAGAAAGGAGACTCAAGGACAGTCTGGTGGATCCGGATGACAAAGGGGCCATAGATCAGATGTTGGAACTTTCTGAAGATGAGGAAATCATCTACGAGGAAGAGTAAATTCTTCCGCCATTGCTAAGAGATGAACCTCTTCGTAGGCATATGACTGACACCGGTTATGTGCTATACGACTATGAAAAATGGTCGATATATGCACTCACTGCAATTACCGTAATATTACTGTCAGCTCTCTCCCTCAATGTTCTTGATATCCCTAATCCGCTGACAGATTTCGTAACAGAATACTACGTGGACCCAATTCTCGACGAATCAGGAGGCGATGCAGGATACAATGAGACCAACACAATCACCTATGCTGTAGTTCTGGCGCTCTTCGTCGCTGCTTTGAGCGCTTGGTTGAGGATTCTGGACATCGACCCCAGCGAGGCTACAATACTAGCTCTACTACCATACGTCTTCTGGGCCGCTTTGGGAGAGGTGATTGAAGATTCTGATCTCTTTGATATCACAATGGCACCACTTTTTGTCAGTCCCAGTATTCATTTCCAGACCGCACTTTGGGTGATTATTGCCGGTTCCATAGGCTATCATGTGAGGGGATTTGGCTCTAGTGTCGAAGAAAGGGAAAAGAATAGAATCCTCGAAAGCCTGTCGATGATAGCAATATTCTCACAGTTCCTGATTTACGGTCACTCAATATCTGTCAGCGACGTAGGCAGTGGAGTAGATTTGACAATGTTCGCTGTAATAGGGATATCAGCTACCTTCCTCCCAATATTCTTCAGAGAATCAACGTCGGAATTCACTCACGTTCAGAAGTCTGTGTACTTTGTCGGATGCGGAGGAGTATTGGTATTTTTTGGAGCTCTGGTTTCCTTTGCCACAACTCTTCCAGACGACGAATTGACACTATGGCCTCTGGTTATCGTTTTAGGAATCCCGATATTGATTTGTTACCTGATGTTTACTTCGGGAATAGAATCTTCAAGAAAACTCTCAGAAAGGGGATTCGTTGCAGGAATACTTCCTGAGGGCATGTCAGAGTCGGACTACGAGGACTTAGTTTCCGACGACAAACTCCTCATTGAGGAAAACAGGAAGAAGGCCGTACTGGCATATCCAGTAGTCTTTTTGGCTGTCTCGGGACAAGTGATGGACGGACTTGCAACATGGATTGGGATAGACTACTTTGGCTATGAGGAGAAGCACCTTTTATCGGCAAGGATCATAGAAGAGTTCGGTAACACATTTGGGTTTACTATAATTAAGGCCGGCCTCGGTTTGATAATTTGGTGGTTCTTTGCTTTCGCAAACTTCGAACATAAGCAACAGCACCTGAGATTGCTGGTCGGCCTGATGATTCTGGTGGTTGGAATGGCTCCTGGACTTAGAGGGGTAGCAAGACTAGTCATCGGCCAATAAGCGGACTAATGGAGGAACGCTTTCCATTCAATTGAAGGCTCAAACACCATCACGGACATGATACTCATGGATAGGCTGCCAACGAGAATCGATAAATCGGGTGAGGATTACACCGCTAGAAAGAGGCACAATTCAACCCTAATTGAAGAACTCAAGGAAAGGGTAGATACGGCGAAAAATGGAGGGGGAGGGAAGTATGTTGAGAGGCATGAGGCCAGAGGCAAGGGAATGCCAAGGGACAGAATTTCAGAAATTTGCGACCCTGGCTCTCCATTCATTGAATTATCTACTTTGGCAGCCTATGAGATGTATGACGGTAAAGCCCACTCAGCAGGAATAGTAACTGGAATAGGTTTGGTCCACGGAAAAGAGTGCGTCTTTGTGGCCAATGATGCCACTGTCAAGGGAGGGTCATATTACCCAATGACTGTCAAGAAGCACATCAGGGCTCAGGAAGTCGCCGAGTCCAACAATCTCCCCTGTATTTACCTCGTGGACTCAGGTGGGGCCTTCCTTCCCCTCCAGGATCAAGTCTTTCCCGACAAAGGACATTTTGGTAGGATCTTTAGGAATCAGGCAATTCTGTCAAGCAAGGGAATCCCACAAGTCGCAGCTGTCTTGGGCTCATGCACAGCAGGAGGTGCATACATCCCAGCGATGAGTGATGAATCAATAATCGTCAAAGGTAATGGAACAATCTTCCTAGCTGGGCCACCACTGGTTAAAGCCGCAACGGGTGAAGAGGTTAGTGCCGAGAATCTTGGAGGAGCTGATTTACACACCCGGGAATCAGGGGTCGCAGATCACTTTGCAGAAGACGAGAAAGAGGCCTTGCAGACTGTAAGAGACATAGTTGAGAATCTCAATGTAGGGAAGAAAATCAGATTAGATACTGAGGCTCCGGAGGACCCTTATCATGATCCGGAAGAACTACTAGGAATCATTCCTGGTGATAATAGGACACCATATGATGTTAGAGAGGTAATATCTAGAATTGTAGATGGCAGCAGATTTCATGAGTTCAAGAAGAGATATGGGAATTCTTTGGTGTGCGGGTTCGCTAGGATACACGGATATCCCGTTGGAATAGTCGCAAATAACGGTATTCTGTTCTCAGAATCTTCACTTAAGGGAGCTCACTTTGTGGAACTTTGCGGACAGAGAGGAATCCCATTGATCTTTCTACAGAATATCATGGGATTCATGGTTGGAAGAGATGCAGAAGCGGGAGGGATAGCCAAGGATGGAGCCAAATTGGTCACCGCAGTATCTTGCGTACCAGTTCCTAAGTTTACCGTTATCATAGGAGGCTCTCATGGAGCTGGAAACTATGGTATGTGTGGTAGGGCATACGATCCAAGATTCCTATTCATGTGGCCAAATGCCAGAATTTCTGTTATGGGAGGGGAACAGGCGGCTAGTGTCCTATCGACGGTAGGAAATGCGGACCCTGAGGCAATAAGGGAGAAGTATGAGAGGGAAAGCAATCCGTACTACTCCACCGCTAGACTTTGGGACGATGGGGTGATTGACCCAAGAGATACAAGAGATATACTAGGACTATGCATCTCCTCATCACTAAATGCAAATCTTCCCGACAATAAGTATGGAGTATTCAGGATGTGAAATCATGCAAATTACAATGAGTGACAAAATCCCCGACACAACACTCTGCAGTCTTGATATTCAAGACTCAGTAGCAACTGTTACTCTCTCTCGAAGTGAGGTGTTTAATGCTCTGAATACACAATTGATTACCGAGTTAGTAGAAATATTCGATTGGACCTCAACAAGATCCGCCTCTATCAACAAATCAATAAACGACGAAAACGGTGTTCCTTTCTTGAGGGTCTTAGTGCTTAATTCGGAAGGAAAACACTTCTGCGCCGGTGCAGATGTCAATATGATGAGGGATGCTGGGGCAGCGACTCCTCAAGAGAATAGGGACGACTCAAAAAGACTTGACTCCCTGTTCAATTCACTATGGTCCCACCCTTGCTTTACTATTTGTTGCGTGCAAGGTGTAGCTCTTGGAGGGGGCGCAGGACTGGTCTCCTGTGTTGATCACGTTATAGGTGAACCAAGAACTAGAATAGCCCTGTCCGAGGGAAAGCTAGGGATACTTCCAGCGGTCATTGGACCATATGTATACAGAAAGATTGGCAGCTCGCAGTTCAGAAGACTCTCCATGCTTGCGAGTAGGGTGGACTCTGAAGAGGCTTTGAGAATAGGCTGGCTTAACGATTTGGTGGAAGACAAGAAGCAATTTCACGAGGCAACCAAAAATGTGATCGACACGATTCTTACCACCGGACCAGTGGCTGTGCATGAATCAAAGAAACTAACACTGCATTTCGACAGATGGACAGAATCAGATGAGGACCTAAGGAAATGGACTCTGGAGAAGACAAGTGAGATGAGGGAATCAGAAGAAGGTCAAGAGGGACTTTCCGCCTTCTTAGAGAGAAGGCCTCCCGAATGGTCCCCGAAATAAGTTGAGAGGAGTTGATATGGTTCCTGATTGGATGAAGGGAGCACCGACGCCGTTCTCCTCTGTGCTTGTAGCCAACAGGGGAGAAATCGCAGTTAGAGTAATCAAGGCTGTCAAGGAAGCTGGTCTAAGAGCTATCGCGGTCTATTCAGATCCCGACAGTAGCGCCCTCCATATAGAAATGGCAGATGATGCAATCCACCTTCCAGGAAATTCTCTAAAAGAAAACTATCTTAATTCAGAGGCTATAATAGAGGCTGCAAAATCATCCGGAGCCCAAGCCATTCATCCAGGATACGGATTTCTTTCCGAAAGAGCGGAGTTTGCTCGGGAAGTCGTCGATGCAGGAATCGTATGGATTGGCCCCTCTCCTGAAGCCATAGAAACAATGGGCGATAAAATCTCGGCTAGGTCTAGAATGATAGAGTCCGGAGTCCCGGTAATTCCCGGAGACGAAATCGTAATACCAGAGGGGAGCGATCACTTGGGAGCACTGGCTACTGTGGCAGCCAAAGTCGGCTATCCTCTACTATTGAAGGCCAGTGCAGGGGGAGGTGGAAAAGGAATGAGAGTAGTTCACGAGCCGAAAATGCTCAGAACAGAGTATGAAGCAGCGGCAAGGGAGGCTTCTGCCGCATTCGGAGACGGAACGGTATACGTTGAGAGGCTACTCACAGGAGCAAGACACATTGAGATACAGGTTTTGGCCGATAAATATGGGAACTGCATCCACTTGAATGAGAGAGATTGTTCCCTTCAAAGGAGGCATCAGAAGGTCATTGAGGAGGCACCATCAACCGCAGTTTCTAACGACTTAAGGAAAGCAATGGGCGAGTCCGCAGTTCTAGCCGCCATGGCAGTTGATTATGTCGGGGCCGGGACTGTGGAGTTGCTTCTCTCTCCGAACGGACAATTCTACTTTTTAGAAATGAATACCAGGCTGCAAGTGGAACATCCAGTAACTGAGATGATTACTGGAATAGACTTGGTCCAGAAGCAACTCGAAATAGCATCTGGTATGAATCTGGGGATTTCCCAGAATTCCATTGGAATAAACGGTCATTCCATTGAAGCCAGAATATACGCGGAAGATGCAAACAAGGGCTTTCTTCCATCAATCGGGAGCCTAGGAATATGGAGGCCCCCCAGTGGGCCCGGGATAAGAGTGGACTCAGGTGTCAAAGAAGGTGATCAAGTGACTGTTGATTTCGACCCTATGTTGGCAAAACTGATTGTTCATGCACCGGATAGGGAATCCGCAATCAGACGGATGGATAATGCGCTATCCTCGTTTGTCGCCCTGGGGGTTACTACCAATATAGGATTTCTGAGGAGAGCACTGTTGCATCCCTCTTTCGCGTCAGGAAGCATAACAACTGACTTTCTGGATAGTACGCCTATAGCAGAATTCGATCCGGAGTTTTTCAATCCCGAATTACTTGTTTCCATTGTCGCTTCAGCAAAAAGACTTGGTCTCGATAGACCTACAGCTATCTCGACAATTTCAGAACTAGATGACCATTCAGGACATTCTGGCGATCCTTTCAAGACATTGTCTAGGAGATTCCCGTAGGTGGCAATATGGAGTGGGAAATTGCTGATTTAGATGATATTTTCTCAGTAGATCTAAACGAAAAAGAAGGCATGGTTAACATCTCATCTATATCCGTCAATGGAATCGTGAACGAGGTCCCGGGG
>CAXHBZ010000008.1:0-12792 GCA_964015215.1 uncultured Candidatus Poseidoniales archaeon
AGTGGTCGACGCCTCATTTAGTGACAATTGGGGAGTATCACTGGTTCAGTGGCTGGTGGATGGTGAGACATACTCAACCTTCGAAACCGATTTCGAATCTGCTAAGACGTTTACATACACATTCCCCTCGGGGGCCGAATCAGGAATCCACCTATTCACTCTCAGAGTCACCGACCTTTCTGGGATGACCTCAGAAGATACTGCCTCCATCCAATTATTCGACTCCACTCCACCTGTCCCCGGAGTATTTGACGCCAACCTTAGGTCCGTCCAAGGAGAATCTCTGACCCTAGAGGTACCCTTCGATGATCAAGAATCAGAAGCACTGTATTTCTCTTGGGATTTCAATGCTCAACTAGATTCGGATGGTGATGGGACTGTCGACAACGACGAGGATGCTATCGGACAGATCGTACAGCATGTCTTCTCGGAATCAGGAGTGTACCGGGTAATCTGCCGAGTCCAGAACGACGAGGGTTTGGTGTCGGATGTAGAAATACTAGTTACCATCACCGACGCTGAAAGTGGAAACGAAATAGGGTTCAGTGAATTACTAATGGCCATTGGGGGCTTAGCTCTGCTCCTCATAATCTCTCTCTTCGCCTACCTTAGAGTCGCCTCGAATCGAAGAGTAGCAGCTCTGTTGGCTGATTCAGAAACCGAGGAAAAAGAAGATCAGTCCAATCCCAGAGAAATTTCAGCCGAGGAACAGAAAGCCATGTGGGGTGGTGCGACTGAGAACTTCCCTAGTGCACAATCGGTATCAGTCGGAGGAATTGCGAGTGGCATGTCCGGGGCCTCCTCCCTTAGATCAGAAACCGCTTCATTTGACCTCAGTGACGAAGAATTTGCCGAGCTACTTTCCCAACCACCTACCACAAAACCCTCAAACAGCCTTGCTGAGGATCTCCTTAGTGCGTTCGAAGACGAAGATACTCTAACTCAATCTCAGGAAAGTGTTGTCGAATACACCTTCCCAGAGGAACCTGAAACCAAAGACGAAGATAATCTCGGACAAAGCTCGAAACAACCAGTCCAATCTCCAGATATTGCCCAAAAAACCCCCTCAATCCCAGAAGAAAGCAGAACCGTCAGAAAAAACTGCTCAGAGTGCGATAGAATGTTCGAAGTCGACTTGCCGGAGGGCGTCAAAAGAGCAAAAACGGCTTGCCCTCATTGTGGGTCAATAGAGATTGTAGAGCAACAATGAGCTACCCTCAACACCCTCCCAATGAGGAGATTTATGTTAAGCAGGAGGGGCAATACCCTTTAGCGCACCTCTTAGAGGTGCGGGTATGAACAAGAGCGGTGTCCGTGTCCTTCATGGTACCCCTCGAGTTCCAAATAACAGGGCATTGATCCTAGTTATCATTATGTTAATCCCTCTTTTCTCCCCTATACAGCAAGCTGAGGCAGAGGCAAGGATCGAGTCTCAGGACTTTGAAATTCTGGACAGACTTTCAGATGTGATGGGTGAGCGACAACAAGTCCTTGACTCCAACTCAGTCGGCCAGATAGCTGGTCCAACCATACAGGGAATCAGAGACGGGGTCTCCTTGAGCGGGCAATCAGATCCATTATCCACTATCGGACAATCCTTGGAGGATTCAACGTTCACTGAGACTCTACCCCCGACTCCAGAACACCCACTTCCGTATAGACTGATATCAGGGGAAGAAGACTCTGTAACGGTAGACAATGTTTGGCAGACTCTAGTGAACATAACTGATTACGTCATATTGACGCAGTACATAGACCTGGATGGAAACGTCGTCACAGGGACCAATGTCGTAACCTTCACCACCAATTTCCTCTCCCTGATAAATCCCCAAACTGATCCATTGAGCCATGCTGTTGACATAGATAATGACGGGGATGACGATATCCAGGTAGGCCTAAGCATCTCTCTAGGAAATTTTGGACTGGGCAATATTGACATTGATACGGGAACAGTTTGGATACAACCATCGGTATCCTACACGGTAGATGTGCTTGATGGGAGCCAAACCGATTCCGTATGGACTGAAATGGACTCCTTGGAGGTGTCTCTGATCAAGTCCTTTGCCTACTCCAGCCCAGACTCAGTGTTGGCACTTGGCGATGGTGAGAGTTACATTTGGGTCGTGGACTCCAAATTCTCAACCATGCCACAGGATTTCTCTCTGGATATCGGTATTGAGAGGGTATTCTTCAATGCGAGTGCAGTATTACAGGACCTAATAGCGGCGGTCATAAACATATTTGGCTCGAATTTTGATGGTTCGGGACTAACTCTGATAGGCATCTCCGCACCCTATTCGATATCAATAGATTCTAGCGATATGGACTCATGTCCAGACAGATATAGCCCGGATCAACTACTATTCCTCCCGCCAGATGAGATTGATTGTGGTATATCAGTCGGTCTTGGATACGGGAGATTCTCCCCTCCCTCAGAGGGAGACAGGCAGTTGTGGGAATTGGCCTACATCAACCTTGATGTCAAACCCAATGGGGTTTCAGAGATGATTCCCGGTGATCTCGAATTGGTGATCAGAACGGACAGTACCATACCAGCCGCGGGAGGTATCGAGGGAGACAGGAGCCTCACGACCGTGGAGTATTTTGCAGATAGAAGATCAGATTTACACATTCATTTCTACGAGGACAGATCCGGAACTCCAACGGAAGAGAACGAGGGATCACACGGCAACACCACGAACTCACTTGGCTGGCTCAGAGGCATGCCAGAGGGGTCAATGTCTCAAGGGGAAATCACAAGAATCTTCAGGATGCTAGGGTCCTCAGATGAGCCAGAGTTACCTGGAGGTAAACCAAGTAGACTTGGCATGATACTAGGAATCAAGAATTTCTCCAGAGACACTAGTCCCAACGAGGATGACCCAACCCTTCCGGTAAACCCAGCGGATCCGCCCGTAAGTATGATATTACTGAGGTCCGCACAGCCTCTAGACTCTCTAGATTATGACTCATGGCATGAGAGGGGGGGGCAGGAAACTGACCACAGGAAAGTTAGCATATCCATACAATCAATCCCCACAGCCCTGGTACTATTCGGGTCCTTCGATGTCAGCGGTGAAGATGATGAGGACGTAAATCTAGATGACTCTAACAATCTGGATTTCGTCTCCCGCATCCTGGACTCGTTAATCATGGATCTAGTCGATCTCTACTTAGATGTAGGAGGCGTACTAAACAGCATCCCAGCTACTGTCGTGGAGGCGATCACTGGTAGTGTCGGCCCCAATGGGGATTTGGCCGGCAGAGAATTCAACCTGATAATGCATGATAACTGGGGAGTCCTCAGGAACGAGCTATCAATCGATAGAATCGGTCTGCAAATAGGATCAAGCCCCCATCCGATAATACAGGGTGACCACTTGGTATTAGCGAAGGATAAATCACTGACTCAGGTTTTGAGCAGGGAGGGAACACTGGTCAATCCTCTAGTCCCTGTGGCTGCGAGCATTGGATTCAGTGGCTTGTCATCTCTTTCTGTGAATGATGACGATATTCTCGATCAACTGACGATCTCAGTGAACACCTCCTCAAGTGAGCCGTTTAATTTCACATACATCGATCACGAACCGGGGACAATTTCAGGATCTTCCTACCAGTCCCTGTATGTCTCCGATATCCCCAACGATATCAGAGTATACGTAGATGAGGAAACAGCTGTTTACACATCTTCTGAGGGAATCGATAAAATAACATACACCGGGAAAGACCTAGACCAAAGACAGGCCGTTGAGATAACTGACTTCCCCGATGAGTTCACGGCTTTATTTGGATCATATACCAGCTGGAGTACAAGTTCATCCATCGGCACAATACAGGCGCAGATCACCGACTCTCAGGCACCGGAAACGATGTCTGGCGACCACTTCATGTTCCACCATGACCCAAATGATGGAACCTCTGCGATCTCCTCCAGAGTCTCCGGAATTTCCGAGGTCAGCTGGGTCCCTCCTGTATCGGAGGGATCATTCGGTCCCGATGGAATGGGCAAGGCCTCGATATCCGCTGCAGGCGACAGATCCCTGAGCTTTAGTGTGGATCACGCACCAACTCAGGATGAGGACCTTTTGACAGCTGTGGCGATAATCGATCCGTTACCATCATCTGTCTCGGTAGAGATTCCAACGAGCTCTGATTCAGGACAAACTCTCGATATCCCCGAACTCAATACCTCACAGGGGCTTTCAGGGCTCGCATTTTTCCTAGGGGGGTTTGCTGATTTAGGAAGATCCGTTAATGCCGTACTCTCTGGTATTACGACTGATATTTCCACAGGCTCAAGCTCTGGTGAATCCAATGAAAATTTCTCATTTGGTATGCAGTTAGAGGCGAATGCACCATTCGATTTGATTGTAGAAGCCAGTCACGGGAACGGGTCGTTGGAGGCTCCACCTTGGGTCCACGGAGTTTCATTCATGTCCTCCCCGTCTGGAATATCAGACGGGTTCCATCTGAGAACATGGATTCCCGATCTTCCTCCGATGGTTGATATGTCGGTCTCCAGATCAATCAATGGCGACTCTCAAGACTGGGAGGTAATGTTGGCATTGGATGGCTGGGTCCCCGCACACAGTGAGATTATTATCCAAGCCATGGGCATAAACGGGCAAGACCTCTTGATGACATTGAACGGACTAGAGGTTGGTGTCCCGACAGGGATGCTGGTTGACTCGACTTTCGAGTTCGAAAACATCGCAGGAATAACAGAGGTATCTACTTCGGCCAGGTATTCCATGTCATACCCGCTGGATTGGGCACATGTTCTCTTGATCAACAGAGACGCTGGCAGTCGAACAGAGATAATGATAGATGAAATTCCGGAAGTTGTGGACATTACTGCGTCCCTCGGGACAGCTGTGTCAATAGACATGACGGTTCCGGACCAGTATCTCAAAGAAAACGGGGTTGGAATAAACTCCATCATGATGCAACAGATGCAGTGGATGGACTCCGCGTGGCATCCGGCTACAATTTTCCTCACAGACGTTCCCGGATCGATTAATCTCACTACGGAGCCGGACACAGATTTCGACATAAGAGAGAGCCTAGCATTCCAGGGGATACCGACTCTAGACTACCGTGCCTCTGGAGAGGGAATGTCCCTTTACATTGAGGCCTTTGGTAGATCTATCAATACCAAGGGAGACATTATACTGCTAGCAGAAGGAATGACTGACAGCCTAATAATAAAGCCCGCAGAAGGGTTTGGATTGAATATTCGATCAGGAGGAGATGGCGTCGATAAAATATACATTAGATCCAGTAATATTCCAACAACCCCGCCTGTCACAATGGAAGAAATGGAAGCACTAGGAGAGGATTTGAAGAGCGCCACTATCCACATTCACGAATTCGGGAGAATCTCATCTACACTTCCCGGTTACCCGGTAATCGAACTTTCAGATGTTCAAGGGGGAAAAATAATCATTTCAGCACGTGCCTCAGCCGAAGTAGCCGGACAGGAGTTCGATCTCAGAGGAGTCCTCCTCGATGCCCAGACGACCTCGGGGGTTCCTACTGCCACAACCATAGGCGTTAATGGAATGGCATCCGATCTTTCAATTCTAAATATCATACCCGGATTTGAAGGAGACACACAACACATCATGGTTGTCGAGCCAGTGTCCTCTGGGATAATGACGCTAATAGCCACATTACTGGGGGGCACCTGATGGGCCTACTAGAGAGGATCAGGCTATCGAAAGAGCCTGAGGAGACTGCTGAGGAAAAAACCGCTCATGAGGCTTTAGACATCATAGAGGAAAGAATCAGCCAGATTTCCCCATTCAGAGTCATATTCGCATCAATATCAGCGCTTTTGGTACTTTCAGCCTCTGTTTTGGCTTTGGTTTGGCTTGTTCCATATGACAGAGTATCAGTAGACGTGATTTACAAACAGAGTGGCTCGAGTCACATAGTATTAGCAGAAATAAACAATCAGGGCAGTCGGTCAATCGACTCAGTCTCTTTAGACGTAGTCTTCATCGATAACGAGGATATTGAGATCCAGAGAATCCACTTTGAATCGGAATTGATCTCAGCACACAAGTCTGTAGCTGGGGACGAACTTGAAATGATAGTGAATGGGGAGTCAGTCTGGGAGAATTACACAATTGAAATTATTCTCAGTTACGATAACTACAGAGGGCCTGTGTACGAGAAGACCACCATGGAAGTAGGAGCATGGACTCTGGAATTATTCACCCTCAGGGCGCCGTTGAAGATTCTGTAGTAAATCGTGCATGAGACCCATACGCTCAAAATAGTCCTTTCACGGGGAGTTCTGATGACAAAGCGAGCCGTGGTCGTGGTGCTTGCCGTGCTTCTCTTGTCCTACCTGCCAGCAGGGGGGGAAGAGGAGGCCCCCGAGGGGTCTGTAGTTTCTCATTTGGAAGTCAAATACGAAACAGTTGAAATTTCACCTGATCCAAACAGTATAATGAATCTCGGGGCCCCAACTATTTCTCAGGGCACAGAAGATTCTCGGCAGGTTCTTGCTCACTCAACAATAGGAACATACACACAAAATGGACTTATTTCCAGTAAATTCATGGATGAGGCCATTTCAACCCCAAGAGCAGACCTAGCAGTCGCGCTAATTGACGGGGATATCGGGCTTTGGGACTCAAGGATGGATGTTCTTCAGCTAGAAGACATAAGCATACGATCCACAATCCCTCCCTCCGGTTTCTTAGTGCAGGGAGATAAGAAAGCTCTCCGGGAATTAGAGTCTCTGGAGTCAATCGTATCCGTCCACGAAGTCCCGAGTGGACTCCTGGTTCATCCCTCACTCAGGTACCCCTCTCAATCTCAGGAATTTATGGTTGAAATAACCGGGTGGAAAGGGGACGACACCCTCAGACTGAAAGATCCTGGGCTTGGGCTCCAAGACTCTCTCGAGAGCGTAATGGGCCATCTCAAGGAGCCTTGGTCTCCAGAACCGGGTGTAGTTTGGGGGTTGACAGACTTCGCCAATATTTCGCACATAGTGGCATACCCATCTGTTTCATACATCTCCCCGCTTCCCACACTTGTCCTTCACAATGATCAAGCGAGAGTGAATATCGGCGTCAACACTGTTGAAAACGCATTCATCAGTGGTCTGAACGGTAGCGGTCAGATAGTCGCAGTAGGGGACTCTGGACTAGACGGGGATCACGGAGATTTTACTGGAAGACTAGCGGGGGTGACCTCAGTAACCCCCGGTGACTCATCAACTGCGGATCCCAGTGACGGCCATGGGACTCATGTCGCCTGTACTGTACTTGGGTCAGGATACAGGAGTAACGGGGGTTATCGGGGCATCGCACCAGAGGCCGACTTGTATTTTCAGGCCATGGAGGATGACGATTCTGGAGCGCTTTACAGCTATGGCATCAACTCCATGCTAAATTCAGCGTACAACGCTGGTGCTAGGATTCATACGAATAGTTGGGGCTCACAAAGCGGATTTGGTGGCTACTCAACCCAATCAGAAGATGCCGATGACAGGACATCTACCTGGGATCAGTATTGGTCTTATGATGGGATGACAGTATTATTCGCAGCTGGGAACGAGCGGGATGATGGGATTTCTTCCCCGGGAACTGCAAAAAACGTGGTTACTGTTGGTGGGCACAAGAATAGGTATAGTGGCGCGCCAGATGAAATGTACTATTGGAGTAGCAGGGGGCCCACCGACGATGGTAGAATAAAGCCAGACGTAGTTGCCCCGGGGGATTACGTACGCTCATGCAAAGCACAGGAGGCTAGCTCCGCTGGAGGATCATGGTCCAACACTTGGTACATGGAATATAGCGGAACGTCAATGGCAACGCCAGCCGCGGCAGGGTCCTCGGCCTTAGTCAGGGAATACCTAACAGAGGTCATTGGGAGGCAGGCTCCTCAGGGATCACTGATCAAGGCCCTGCTGATCTTAGGAGCCAAGGATATGGGGGCCAGAGATATTCCGAACTACGATGAAGGATGGGGGAGGATTGATTTGGTTCAATCTCTGATACCAGACGGCGAGGTCGGAATTTTCGTTGATGACAGATCTCGGATAAAGAGTGGAGAAGTAGTAGAGTACACCTTTGATGTTAATTCCCCCGGCAACGAATTCAAGGCTGTCTTGTCTTGGTCAGATTATCCGGGATCATCCAGCTCTACAGTGCAATTGAGAAATGACCTCGACCTAGAGGTAATATCTCCCGATGGAGTTTCTTACAAGGGAAATGTATTCACTAACGGAAGGTCCACTGAAGGGGGCAACAAGGATTCAGTGAACAATGTCGAGGTCGTTGCATTGGACAGTACTTCACAAGGCATATGGACAATCAGGGTGAAGGATTCCCAGCATGGAGGGTCTAGGACATGGCAACCCTTCTCAATAGCGGTAAGGGGGCACAATGTCAATGATCTTAGCCCCGACCCCACTTTTGTCCCAGGTTCGTTGAACGTGTCCACTCCAATCCCCCAAGTGGGTGAAGAAGTCCAAGTCACGGTATCGTTGAAAAATCTCGGAGCAGGATCGGCCATCGATTTTCCAGTAATGGCCAGAGTAAACTCGGCTCTTCTGGGTGAACAACTAATGTCACTCTCACCTGGAGAAACCGACGAGTTAGTTTGGTCATGGACCCCAGATTCCGAAGGAGATACTACTTTCGAATTCTTCATAGACCCAAACAACCAATTAGACGAAATGTCAGAATCAAATAACTATCTTGGAGAGATAATTATCGTCAGTGCCCCTGGTGTTCGGGTTTCCGCTGTTCAAGACACAGTGACACTAGTGGATGCATCTGCCACCACCTCCACCTGGGATCTAACACTCACGAACACCGCTCTCCTTGAAACCAACGCCACAATCTCAGTTTCTGACCCAATCAGGGTACAAGACGGAACACAATATGGGTGGTTCCAATCATTCACATCGAATACATTCAATCTCATGCCCACTGAGGAAGTATCCGTTGGTATGACTATGGTTCATCCAGCACCCCCTCCACCGGGAATCTACTCGATGACGCTCTCTGGATACGATTTAGAGAATGATATCCTTTCTGAGACAATCATCTACTTTGAGGTCCCTGTACTTGCCGATGCGAATATCCAGTTGACGAACGAGCAGATTCTCGTCAGTCCATTTGAGATTACAAATACACAGATTACCATCCTGAATGAGGGCAACGGAGCACAGTCATATGATGTGGAATTGGTATCTCCTGCCGGATGGCATCTGGGGCTAGACACGATAGGTGCATTCGAAGGCTCGTCCCATGGATCCACTGGCACACTACAGAAACAGTCTAGCAGGACAGTTGACATCACAATCAACCCCCCCGGGGCAATGATTCCAGAGGGTACCACTTTCGAGGCAGCGATAATTGTTCATTCCAGAGTCAGCTCTGTTTCATGGACTCAAGACATATTCCTGATAGTGGGGCCAGTGGATGACTTCACCCTGGCCCCTCCGCCAGGAGGAGTAATTGCAGATATTGCCCCGGATGCACTCTTGCAAATCGGATTCTCCATTCAAAACTCTGGAAATAGAGACTGGGAACTCACTCCGTACCTAATGTCTTCCCCTGGAGGTTGGAACACTGTCCAGATTGATAGTCTAACAGTTCCAGCCGGACAATCCGTAGATTGGGCGCTTACACTACAAGGAAACGGGCTGGCAACCAGTGGCCTTATACAGGTTCGTTTAGCCACTCCAGATGGCTTCAAAATCGATTGGAATACGACAATAGAGGTTCTTTCGGCGGCTTCTCCTCAACTTTCCTTCCATCAGATATACCTCCCAGATGGGTCTTCCTCAGACGAAATCCTGGGAGTCGGAGAACACCCTGTCGGGAGTCCCGGTTTCGATTTACACTGGATGGTCTGGAACGAGGGAGCAGGAGTTTGGAGACCGACAACAACAATGGAACTCCCCGACGATGATTGGTCATATGCCTGCACATCACCTTCTTCGCTGCCACCAGGTGATTCAGATATTGTAGAGTGCCTTGTGGTAGTCCCCGACGATGAACCAGCCGGATCTGAACCAACCATCAAGCTGATAATGGAGGGGGATGGCATTGAAATCAGTGATACCAAGTCTCTTTTGATTGAAGACTCCCCCAGATTATCGTGGACACTCAATACGGAGCCTATCGCTCATGAAGGATATAAGTCCACGTACAGAATCGACGTGACCAATACTGGAAATTCGGTTATTTCACACACACTTGATGTAGACGCTCCTGAGTCTTGGAACGCTAGGACGACAGATGGAGTTAGAATTGTACTTAGCCCCGGTGAATCAAGAGGAATAATTCTGGAATTCACACCTGGTGGGCAAGATGCCACGATCTCTCTAGACCTAATTAATGCTGGAAATGTAGATGGCTCCTCTTTTGAAATTCAAGTAGATGTAATGCCGTCCATAGGTGGAGATTCCGATCTAGGATCATATTTGCCACTAATCCTGGGGACCCTGTTTATAGCTATCCTGTCCGGATTAGGGACATTCGTCTACGTTAGAACCAACGGGGACCTATCTGGCATGTTTAGAAACAGAACCGCACACAGGACGAAGGATTCCATGGAAGATGAGGTACCATCCATTAGCGGAGTTCCTTGTTGGATTTGTAGCGCTGATGTCATCGTGGGTAATGCTTTGGCATGCTCATCGTGCGGAGCAAGGTATCACAAGGCCGGTCAAGTCTCAGGGTGTGACATTGTTTCCATGGGAAGATGCCTTCATTGCGATGCTATTGTCGAAGAATTAGTTGAGGCTTGATAACAGCTCCCAAAGTGAGCATGGGGTGCGAAGGCCTTAGAGGGCCTGCAGTATCCGAAATACAATGCTCAGGAAGGCTCCCCTTACGGTCATCATCGTAATTATGCTCCTCAGCATGTCTGCCACCATCGTTTCAGCAGATGTGGACATCTCTCTATCGGCTAATCCTAGCTCTGCAGAAGCTACGCCAGATGAGGCTGCTGAATACACGATACTGGTGCGGAATACCGGGGATGATGACGCCGCAGTCTCCTTGAGCACCCAACAAGGGAATGATTGTAACGGGTTCACTTCAACTTTGGAGACGACTTTTGTTCAAGTCGGTTCTCAATCTTCTGAGCAGGTGACATTAACAGTCACCGTCACAGATCAGGCAAGTGGTGAATGTGAGACAACAGTGAATGCTCAGGGTCAAGTTTCAGGCGGGGCTCCGGGAACCCCATCTAATGCTGATGTAACCGTTGTTACCACTGCAGGCGACGGAGGGGGCCTCTACTCAGTTAGTCTCTCAACGGACGAATCAACAACCAAGAACTACGATGGAGAGGATAATGAAGTCACATGGGACGTCGATGTTGAAAACAATGGCGAGCAACAGGCGAACGTACAGCTTGAAATGACATCGGATAGTGATTGTGAATCTGATGAATTGTCAGCGACCGTTGATCCAGAAGTCCTACAACTTGAGCCGGAGGATCAACAAGAGGTAACAGTCACGATTGATATGCCCAACGGAGGAGAGACCGATGCAGGCTCACACTGTTTCATCCTAAAGGCTACAGTCACAAATGATCCGAATGCTGCGGATCAGGCCGAGGATAATTTGACCCTCAGCCTGAATGTTCCCCAGATTAAGGAGTGTGACGCCGCACTACAGTACAACTCGCACAATCTCGATCCTGGTGAGCAGGCATCAAACTCGATTGAAGTAGAGAATATTGGAAACACAGAGTGGACAGTTACCGCAAATGCTCAATCCGTAGATGGCGAGGATATTTCGGGTTGGGTGGAATTCGATAGCCCTAGGAGCAAGCTTCTAACAGAGCCAGGGTCCTCCGACGACACTCATGTATTCACATTCGACGTGACCCCAGATGACTCTCTCGAAGCTGGGACTCAGGTGGCCATAGGGATACAGGGGAGAGCCGGCTCAGAGATCGGATGTGAGAAGATACTCACTGTAACAGTTGGTCAGGAATTCGGCGCGTCCATGGCCCTAAGCAAGTCCACACTTTCGAATGTAGAGCCAGGGACTTCCGGCACTCTCTCAATTCAAATCACAAATCAGGGGAATGGCCAGGAGACCATGGCCCTTGGAGCATCCGGGGTACCACCCGGTTGGCAAGTCTCATTTTCCCAATCTTCAGTAACCCTTGGGAGCTCTCAGTCGTCAAATAACAAGGAGACGGTAGGTGTGGATGTATTCGTGCCTGAGGATGCTAGTGCGGAGTCGGATGCCGTAATCTCGTTCACCGTTGGGAGGGGTGGGGGGTCAACTCCGTATGACTCGAAAGATCTCACCGTATCGGTCGCACCTAGGCACGAAGTCTCAACAATAATGATATCAGACCAACAGACAGGAAGGTCTGACCAAATCGTCAAGTTCCCTCTTGTGATTTCAAACGAGGGAAATATTCGAGATACATTCAGACTCCAAGCCTGTGATCCCGGTGATCAAACAGGCTGTGGTAGTCCAATGTGGCAGTCGTCATTCTCAGATTCTGATGGGAACTCAATCACTCAACTAGCCTTAGATCCGGGGCAGTCCACCCAAATATATCTGGACGTCTTGGTGGAAGGTGAAGAGGATGCGGACTCCGCCAGAGTACTCGCAAGAGTAGCAATCTTCGGCACTAGCGAATCCTCAGAGCATACAGTCACAGTCGTCGTTTCCAACTACAACTATGGGATGGCCGTGTCACCCCAATCTCCCGGCGAGGATCCTACCCAAATGGATGTTATCCCTGTCTCTTATACACATCTCCGAGCCCACGAGACGCTACAACATC
>CAXHBZ010000009.1:0-12721 GCA_964015215.1 uncultured Candidatus Poseidoniales archaeon
AGATGTTGTAGCGTCTCGTGGGCTCGGAGATGTGTATAAGAGACAGTCTTGGGACGATGCGGTTCCATTCAGGGTTGAGGACGGGAGAGTAGAGAGGTTCAATCAGGGGGATTTGACTCTGGGTGAAGTGTTCTTGAATCCCACACGAATCTACTGCGATCCAATCGTAGAGCTCATTCAAAATGGTCCATGCGAAATCTCGGACATTCATGCGATATGCCATATCACGGGAGGTGGCCTCTCCAATCTATTACGGCTCCATGATTCCCTAGGCTGGCACATTGATTCTCCGCTCCCTGTTCTGGGGGAGTTCTCATGGATTCAGGAGATGGGTTCCATAGAGCCTCGTGAAATGTACCGTACATTCAACATGGGCATGGGGATGGTTGTAGCAGTATCTGAACGGGTCTCCGAATCTGTTTTACAATGGATTTCTGAAAGGCTTCCTGGTTCTGCAGTGGTCGGTAGTGTGACTGACAACGGTAGAATGGTTACTCATCTGAACCCTTCAGTAAGGTTCGATGACTACTAAATCAGTAGTCAACGCCTTGTGTTATGGGTGCCTCCGGGTATCATGGATGCCGATGATCCCGAAGGCTGGCCGGGGGTCATCCACAGGGAGGGGAAGACTTTGACGAGGGTGTCGGTGGCTCCTGACTCCAGTAGATCCGGTCCTGTATCCAAGAAAGGAGGAGGTGTTTTTCTGAATCCCGCGATGTCTGGAAGCAGAACGAGAAGTGTGCTACTACTGGACTACGCCATGGAAAGTGGGATGCTTGGAGAAGGTGTTGTGTATGCATTGGACGGATTGGCGTCCTCTGGTTTACGGGCGAGAAGGTGGCTAAACGAGCTCCCTGCAGATAAGGCTGAGAGATTAGATGTAACCATCTCTGATATGGATCAAAGTGCCATGAGCTGGGGAATGCGGAGCCATGTTGAGTTCCCTCCCAAACATGGTCATGGATCTTTAACAAGTTCTGTAGGGGATTTGAGGAAGGTGGTCCTAGCACACGGACGTCACTGGGTGGACATCGACCCTTTTGGCTCCCCTCTGCCATTCCTGGATGTCTCAATCCAGTCTCTCGCCAGGAGGGGGGTCATCGAGGTAAGTGCCACGGATAGTGCCGCTCTTACCGGCTCCTCGAGGGGAGCGATGCTACGGAGGTACGGCTCGAGGGTCAGGACAGATGGGTTGGCTCACGACTCCGCACTGAGGGTAATGATGGGTAATCTTGCTAGATGTGCGGCTAGGCACGACCGTAGTGTAGAGCCTCTGCTTTCCATTTGGGATTCTCATCATCTCAGGGTGTCATCCGGTGTGATAAAGAGCAAGGAGGGGGCTAATTTGGTCGAGGATAGGCTCGGGTGGCGGGTGCATGCTCCCACGGAGAGAGAGGTTGTTGCTTCTGTCGAGTCTGGTTTGCATCCAGAGCTTTCCATGGATAATCTCCCTATGACTTGCCTACTTCCATTACACTTCCCTATTGATCGCAGAGACCCAAGAGTTTCCGGGCCTCTCTGGGTTGGAAGTCTAGGTAGTCAGGAAGCGATGTGTTCGATGACTGAACAGAAGGCATTGACCATGTGTGCTCCAGATTATGAGGAAGGAGACATAGCAGGATGGTTAGAGAAGGACTTTGATATTGAGAAGAGGAGGATTCTGAGATCAGTCAGAAACATAGAAACCGAGGGTTCGGTGATTGACACTGCTCATCATATATTGGTTGACGATCTGGCCAGTTGGCTAGAGATTGGGTCACCCCCAAGTCCTAGGCTGATGGTCGAAGAGCTAAGGGAAATGGGGTACAGAGCTTCTCTGGCGCACTATGCAAAGCCCTCTCTCAAGACTGACGCTAGCTGGGACGACATTGTAGAGGTGGCAATGGGACATCAGCCACCAATGTAAGACATCTCGATTCTATCCCCAATGCGTGACTTTTGAGTGCGAACTTCAGAATACCTGTCATCTCGGGAGCCCCAAATGTGTTGTATCGCATCAGATATTTCACTATCCTCTTTGCCATCCCTCAGCAGTGACAAGATGTCAAATCCTTTGTTGGAGAATAGGCACGTGAATAACCTGCCATCGGAGGATATCCTAGCCCTTGTGCACTCATTGCAGAATGGCTCGGTTACACTGGATATTATTCCTATCTCCCCTCCATCTGGTAATCGATAATTCTTAGATACGTCACCAGGATTTTTGGGGGGGATTACGCTAAGCCCCCCGATTTTCTCCCTTATTTCCTCAGCACTCACAACGTCATCCATACTCCAGCCATTGGTATTGCCGACATCCATGTATTCAATGAAACGGACCGCTATGTCCCTGTCAGAGAATCTCTCGACCAAATCTAGAATCTCATTTTCGTTCGTGTCTCTCTTAATGACTGTGTTAATTTTGATTGGTCCGAGACCCACAGATTCTGCGGCCTCTATTCCAGCCAGAACTGCGGCAACGGTGTGGCCTGAGTCAGTTATTGCAGCAAATGTTGATTCATCCAATGCATCCAAGCTCACTGTGATACGATCCAATCCTGCCGCTGATAGGGAGGGTGCATAACGGGGTAAGAGAACTCCATTTGTTGTCATTGCCACCTCCACATCCCTTAAGGCGAGCATCGAAATTAATTCGTGAATATTCTTGCGCAGCAATGGCTCTCCACCAGTCAGCCTGATTTTCCTGACACCGAGAGAGATGAAGATTCCCGCCAATCTATCTATCTCTTCAAATGTCATTATGCTATCTCTGGGCATGAATGGGAAGTCCTTCCCAAAAATCTCCTTGGGCATGCAATATGTACATCTGAAATTACATCTGTCGGTTACAGAAATCCTCAAATCTCGCAATGGCCTTCCGAAGGAATCCCTCAGATTTCCGACTCTCACGAGTCCTCGAAGGGACATTTGGTGATAGTGGTACCTGAGCAAGCCTTGAAGAATGACCCAATAGTACGGTTCCCGATAGCCATGCTTAGTTTCAGTCCCAAAGCCAAGGAAATGCTCGACCAGTTTGCCGAAGCGGCTGATGAGATTGATGAGGTATGCCTCAGAGTTGAGATTACTGGAAGAGGCCGTAATGGATTCCAATACGACTTGCAATTCATCGAGAGGAAGGACTCCAAGGAGGGAGACCTAGAAATCAATGTAGATGGCATGGGTGTTTTCATAGATCCAAGAAGCGCCAAATACATTGACGGAACAACGTTAGACTACCAAGAAACTCTCATGGGTGGTGGATTTAGTTTCGATAACCCTAATCCCCTATGGATTGATGACATATCCAAAGCTGTTGCAGAAATAATCGAGAGCGAGGTCAATCCTGCTGTGGCTTCACATGGTGGGCATGTAGAGCTGATGGGGGTTGAAGATGGGAAGGCAGTCATTGTTTTTGGAGGCGGATGTCAGGGGTGCGGAATGGCAGACGTGACTCTTAAGCAGGGCGTTGAGGCCATGATCAAGGACAATGTTCCCTCTATCTCCGAAGTAATTGATGCGACGGATCATGAAGCTGGGGAGAATCCTTTCTACTAGTCAGACCATCATCGGGACATCATCTTCGTCGTCGGGCCCTGGAGCAGGCAAAGCGGTTGATTGGGCTCTTTCGAAGGCCTCTCTGACTTTTTGCTCTATTTCTTTAGCGTCTTCCAGAAGCTCCTGAACTGGTATCTCCATGTCCATTAGATCACTCAAACCATCGATTGCTATGAGCGCGGCTCTAGCATCTGGATACATTGGGTTACATTCGGCCAATAGAGCTGTTATTTCGAGGCCTCTTCTCTCGCCTTCAGCTATCAGATAACCAGTAATCCCGGAAACAATTCCATTCTGAATCCTCTTTATCCCAGCCGTATCGAGGGCTTCGCGTCCTGATGGTTTTGAGGAAACGCCCCAGAGGTCGCTTTCTTCTTTTATGCCAAGATCATTACTGATTACACCATCGACTACGTACAGTCTATCGAATCCTCCTTTGGTGAACCATTCCAATACAGTCTCACCAAAATATGCGTCATTTTCGGACGGAAACTGAATTTCTGATGTGAATACACCCAGACCTTCACCCTGATACACCCTGACAGGATGTTTTGGCACTGAGTCATGAATCAGGGCTACAGCGGGGAATTTGGGGTGCATTACGGTCCCCATTGGTGAAAGATCGAGAGATCTGATGAGATGCGATGCCGCTATCACACCTACCGATCCTACTGTTGAGAACCCGCAAACAGCAATCCCGCCCAGAGTGGAGGGGTCCGCATCGGTATGCAAGACTAGGGGATATGCGCTGTTGGACTCACCAGCCATGCCCTTTCCTCTGGTTGGATGCATTTCAATATCTCGTTTCAACCATGCAGGATATGCGAGGATTTAGTGTTGTTACAGAATGCGAATAAAAAATAACTTCAAATAATCTACTGCTATGGATTGGGTATGGAAGTTCATGATCAGGGTCCGATGGGAAGAATATTCATCAGAGTTGGGTCAGAGGAAATCGACCTAACTGGCGGGGACGATGAGATGATATCAAATCTAGGAAGGATACTAAAAACTGATACATGGCAGTCCGCACTATCAAAGATTAGGAAAGCTAGGGACTCAGCTATAGAAAATGCCACTAAATCGGCTTTGGGTGCAAAAATTCCGGAGAGGGGCTCCTCTTTCGGACACCTACTCAGTTCCTGTGGGATTGACAAAACAGGAGATGTCATACTTGCCTCTATTCACTACCTTAGGACCGTCGAGAGAGAATCCAACACCCCCCCGAGGGAAATCAGGAGACTGATATCTCAGACTGGAAGATGGACTGAGGAAGAGGTAGAGAAATGGAATCTTTCCCTGTACATCAACAGAATGATTGAGGGGGGGACGACTGAACGTGGAAAGGGCCCTCTCCTGACATATCCGGTAAACTCCGCTGAGAAGAATAGATTCGTCATTCTGACCGATGCAGGGCTCGATTATCTCGAGGACTTGTCAATTGGTGAGTGATATGGCTGAAGATCCCAAAGACTGGTCCTATACCTCTCACATCGGCGAGGATCTTAGGGGAGTAGATCTTTCTGGGGCTGACCTCAGGAGGGCTGTCTTCGACAGAGCCGACTTGGAGGGGGCAGATCTTTCTGGGGCTGACATGAGAAGGGCCTCATTCAAGGGTGCTAATCTAATGAAGGCCTCATTCGATAAGGCAGATATGCGTGAGGCCATTTTCCTAAAGGCCAAGATGAATCTGTCTAACTTTCAGGGGACCAAGCTTGATGGGGCTGACCTCAGAGGGATAAGGGGGAGATACGCAATTTGGAGAAATGCGAACTGGTGGGATGCTCGTATGAATGACGATCTAAGAAAGGCACTGACGAAGAAGTGGCCCAGAGAAGATGAGTGACTATTGAACTAGCATTTTCTTTGTCAGTGACTCTCTCATCCAATCGGGAACTGGTAGCTTCGTCCTAATCTGGTCCATCTTGACGCATACCGTAACTTGATTCGCCGACCAACACAATTCACCAGACTGGTTTCGGAATTCGTACTTCCAAGATATTGATGAGTCTCCGATATTGGTCACTGATATCTCACAATTGACCGTGTCTCCGTAGGATAGTGGATGGTGGAACTCGGCAACACTATGAACCAATGGAAATCCAATTCCATCATTACTCAGGATTTCATTGTAATGTCTGTTGCAGGAGTATTCCCATGATTCCTCATAGAATCTATGAGCTAGGTCCCAAAATCTTGGATAGTACATGATTTTAGCGAGATCGACCATTGGAAAGTCGACTCTCCTGGATGATGAGTAAGGCACGGAAAGGCCGTGTGGTACATGACAAATGTATTTTACCATGAACAACTGGCTAATACTGGAGGTTGAACATGACTGGAAAAATGACAAAAGTTGGTTTGGTAGCGAGTGCTGTTTCTATAGCGGCATCCATCTACATCTATTTCTCATACAACGGTGGCGATGAAATGCTAGGCATTTTCGTTGGGCTTTGGGCACCAACACTGATACTGTATGCACAAGAGTTAGACAGATTGAACGAGTGAATGGCGGACCCACCGCGATTCGAACACGGGTTACAAGCTCCGCAAGCTCATGTGATATCCAGGCTACACTATGGGTCCAGCAAGTTATGGACCCGAGACTTCTGTATAACCCCGACGGTTTAGTCGAAGTCTCTTTTGTGTTTGACTTTCGGTCCTGGTTCCTTCTTGCAGGCTTAACTACAGTGGTAAAATAGTCTTCCATCGCGGTTCCGCTAACTTCTTTGCGTTAGGACCGTCTCTGACGTTCTTTGTTTTGTTTGTGAGAATACCATGCATCCCTTCCACAGAGAACTTTACTCTCAATTCCACCATCCTGTCCCTTTCTGCAACAATCATCTGCTCATGATCTAACTCCGCCGTTGCAGAGGGTTTTTCCTCGCTACCGTTGAATAATCTCATACTGTTCCCATCAAGGGACGCTCTTGGAGAGAAATCGTAGTCTTCTGGGTTATTCATCCATACACTCACGTCGACTACAAGCTTCTCCTTCACGGACAACTTGGTTATCTCTATCGACTTGACCACGACTTACGCAAGTGAGATTAGTTCAAAGCACTTCGCACGTAACCCCCCGTGTCAGGGCCCTACTTCGCTTATTCTGAGAACCATAACTATGACTGTCACGGAAAGCTCCCAGTCGTTACCTTGATCTGGGTCTATACCATCTATTGGTGTATCTGGATCGCATTGATCAGCAGTAATTGTCCAAGTCCAGGCTCCCTGTCCAAACCTCTCACCGGCCTGGTTTAGGAGGAGGGCCTCGAGGCTTTCCTTTGAGTCCGCTGAAAGCGTGTAACCACTTTGAGGATACGAGTTCATCTCACCTCTGTCGATAGATGCACTGGTATTCTCGGTAATGTTATCCTGGGATGTTGACGAGAACGCACTCCAGCCGGTTTCCATATCCAAGGAAAGAGTGAAGTTGTCCTCAGGAAGTAGCAATGGTATAAGCTCACGAGAAAGAGTTAGTGTTGAATTGAATTGAATTGCTCTTCCTCCTTCACTGGGCAAGTGCTCTATTGTCGTGGATTCGCCCTGCTCAAGATATCCATTCCAATTAGTCTCGACTATCGTCTCCTCCCAAACGATATTGAAGACTCTGGATACCACTACCAAGTTCCAATTGGCAATAGATATTGCTCCTTTGTCGTCAACCACTGTTACGGAGCCCGATCTGTTTCCTGCCTGGTCTATCGTCAGCTCTGCAATAGCTTGATTTGAGTCGGCGTCATTCGCTGGGTCCCCATCATTGTTTGAGTCTGAGAATATGTTGAAGTCCCACATTACCCCAATACCAGCGCCTTCTGGATCGTATGATTTGCTCGCATCAAGAGTGGCTGTCTCTCCGGATTTGATGTAGCTTGGCATCTCGAGGGCGATGGTAGGGGGGGCATTAACAAAAATCGAAATTGAGGACTTGTCTGCTTCCCCCTCATCGTTGAGAACTGTTACCTGAACATCGTGGAATCCTGAGTTCAGGAATGTGTGGCTGGTGATGCCTTGCCTCGTTGTCTTCGAGTTGCCGTCACCGAAATCCCAAATGAACTCATCTATAATTGTCGGACTCGGTGTTGAGGAATCCCTAGCATCGAAATTTACGGTCTCCCCGAGGTTGACCTCGGTCCTGTCCGCGGTTAAATCTGCATTGGGAACATTGCTACCAAGGCCAGTGCATCCGGACAGAGAAACCGAGAGTAGGGACATAACAATTAGTGATGCAACAAGACTCTGATTACTTGCCATGATGCCCATGTAACGTTTCACAATATATGGGTGTTGGAACCATTCGGTTACATTCGATGATTGGTATAGTTCATTGGCGACGCCGTTATGCGACTGTCATGGTCGTGGTACTGGAGGGCATGAAGGTAGTAGGTCTTGACTTAGAGACCACTGGATTCGACTCCCGATCTGAGAGGATTGTTGAGTACGCACTGGTGGGAAGTGATTCTGATGGAAGTCATATCGGCCTGTGTTCCCTGGTAGACCCGGGACGGAGGATTCCTCCGGACTCCACAGCGGTTCACGGAATTACCAATGAAGATGTTAGGGGTTCTGGGGAATTCTCCGAGCATACAGACGCGTTCTCTAAAATTGTGGAGGGTGCTATTGTGGTCGGACACAACGTAATAGGATTTGATTGGGGCTTTGTTCATATGGAATACCTGAGGGCTGGGTTGGAGGTACCCAAAGTTCGTGGTTTTATAGACACCCTGAAGCTCGCGAGAAAACTACGTATTCCGGGTAGGCACAGATTGGGGGACTTGTGTGACAGATACTCAATCGATTTGGAAAGAGCTCACAGGGCAGACGCCGATGCTAGTGCCTCTCTGATACTTCTCTGGAAGTTCATGAACGAGTATCCTGAGAGGTTTCGTAAGCCCTTGGATGGCATCATAGAGACCTTAGATTAGAGATTTATTTATTGGAGACCAAGGGAGTATTTCGGACCAGTCTCCGAGGTGCATTACCTTGCCATCCGCTTTGGCACTGCCCAAGAAAACCGGCCCCTGATACCCCGAGTCTAGTAACTGCCTCATCTGGGATAAGGCCTGATCCCGCAAAATAGCTCCGAACTTGTTCTCAGAGCGCCCCACCTCTCCTTCGTCCCCGACTGGGGGGGCCCTCTCAAACAGAGTTGCTCCTGAATCGCTGTCGAAGCGTATGATATTGACTACCTCATCCCTGAATATGTTCCCAGGAGGCAGTATACCGTCTCTCCTTGCAGCCCACCATGTCGGGCACCATGCCTTCCATTCGCAGAACCCGCAGGCTGTAGAGTTCGGAGTTGCCTCGAATGGTGTATCACTGTGTCTCATTCCCTCCCATGCCTTGAATGCGTCTTCCAATACAGATGGCCCCTCGGCCCTGTGAACGCTTTGATTCGCGGAATACCATCCCTCCGCGTGAAGAGGGGGGTGGTTTGGGTTATTCTCAATTAACAGGTCCCTGTAAAACCTCAATTGCCTACTTACCTTATCGTTCAGGCTTACTGTTGGGGGCCTGCCAGTCTTCAAATCTGCGACTATCCATCCCTTTGATCTACCGTCCTCGTCCATGTCGGCCACGAGTAAATCCAACCTTCCCATTAGTCTGCCGCATTCTGAAACAAGGGTCCCCTCGTTGGCCAGAACAATCGACTGAACGTGTGTCCACATTCCCACCGTCACTTCAGAAAGACTGATCTTCTCCAATCCGGACTTAACGAATAATATGTTTAATGCCCCGACCAATCCATTGTGGGCCTTTGTAATCATCTCGTCCTTCCACTTAGGGTGTCGGGGTGTTTCCAGGAAAATCTTCTTTTCAATTTGCCAGTGTCTGTCCAAAATGGCTTTAGCAGTAGGGGGAAGCCATCCCTTTTCCTCCGATTCCCTGTCTTTGACATCGAGATTGCAGAGGTCTTCCACGGAATTGTGTACGGCAGTACCCATTGATGCTGGCATACTTGCCTTCCTTGGTAGTTTCTGTCTGGAAAGCCAATATTTTCGAGGGCAATCTTCGTACCTGCTCCATGATGAAGGGGATAACTGATGCGCAACAAATCCATCTTCCAAGTCACTCGCCCCGTTTCTAGTTGGTACGCCGTATAGGCTAACTGTTAGAAGCACTTGCGTTCATCGATAGCCATGAGCGAGAGGCCTGTGATAGATGTCGAGGAAAATTCAGAGTTCAGAGACTCATTAGTCATCAGCTGTTTTCCGTCGGAGGGTTTCGTGAGTAGCATAGTCGCTCACTTCCTCGTAGACAGGCTAGGATTGGAGCTCGTAGGCGGAATAAGGCACTCTGGACTACCTCCTGTCTGTCTCGTTCAGGATGGTAGTCCGCTTCCTCCGATAAGACTGTACAGCGGGGTGCCAATATGCAATGTTGAGAAGTGTGACAAGGTGGTCTTGATTGCTTCAGAGATTCAAATTTCTCCAGATTTAAAGCTTCCAATAGCAAGTGAGATACTCGATTGGATGCATGAAACTGATGCTAGTAAGGCAATAATGATTGATTCATACGCTCATGGGGAGGGTCAAAAACACTCTATCTTCGACGAGGACAAGAGGCCAGATACGGTCGTAGGAATAGGAGCAACCGAGAAATCCAGGGAAATCTTGGAGAAGATTGGGGCTAATCTTCTGAAACAGGGTGTGGTCGGGGGAATGACAGGTGTCATGCTCGGGGAGAGCAGGAGGAGGAAGGTAGACTCTCTCGCTATAATTGCTGAGTCAGGTGGTGAATTCAGTGGAGGTGGAATTCCGGATGCTAGAGCCGCGGCCCGAATAATCGAGTGTCTGGACGGATTACTCCCGGCGGTAAAGCTTGATCCTGAGCCTCTGTTGGAAGAGGCTCAGAGGATCGAGGAGCAAATCAGAGAAATGATGGCCCTGCATCTTAATTCAGAGCCAGATGTAGTTAGTGCCCCTAGTACCATGTACGGATAGTTAGAACTCCCCTAGCGTCGACTGCCTCCTGACTGGAGCTTCGCTTAGTATCCTCCCTCCGATTAAATCATCCAACTCCGACTCATTCAGTATTTTTACTTCCAATGCCATGGCCTTTTCTAATTTAGAACCTGCAGACTCCCCTGCTACCAAATAATCTAGATTGGAGGAAACCGAGGATACTACTTTTCCTCCCTCTGACTTTATGGAAAGGGCGATTTCCTTCCTCGGCCTACTCAGGGTTCCGGTGATACAGAGAGTTTTGCCAAACAAAACTCCTATTTCGACTTGAGCCTCATCCTGGACAATTTCAATTTGATCATAGAGGTCCAATATTGATTCCCTCCTACTTGAGACTCCATCTAGCAGGAGGCCAGCAACCACTTCTCCTATCCTATCTATCTTGACTAGCCTCTCGATTGATTCTTGTCTATCCACAGACATTTGAATCAGTTCTTCCAATGATTTTACTTCCGAGCATACAAGGGTGGCTATTTCCGGCCCTATTCTGGGAAGTCCGAGTGCTGAAATGAATGTTATCAATGTCATTGACTTGCTGTTCTCCAATTCGTCAAGTATGTTGTTTGCTGATTTTTCTGCCATTCTTTCAAACGCAAGGAGCTCTGTCTTCCTATCTTTGAGCCTGTAAAGGTCCGCGATGTTTGAGACCAAGCCAGAGGAGCAAAGTTGTTCTGCCAATTTTTCTCCGATTCCATCCATTTCGAGTTTCCTGCACCAGTAAAGTATGCTCCTTTCCAATCTCGAGGGGCAGTGGATGTTATTACACTTGATGAATGCCCCCTCCTCCACCAGTGGTGTGTCACATCTTGGGCATTCTGATGGAGCGACTATTTCCCCTGGGACGGGGAGTTCATGGCTGAATATGGAGCCATCAGAATGAGCCCTCCCTTGGAGATCTTGTTCTTCCGCCCTCCCTAGAACCTCAATTATCTTGGGGATGACGTCGCCTCTACGAACTATCCTAACCTTGTCACCTATCATCATCCCTAATCTCTCAACCTCCCCTTTGTTGTGGAGTGTCGTGTTCTCGACCGTCACACCAGACACAACAACAGGAGCGACCCGTGATACTGGGGTGACGTTCCCGGTTCTACCTGTCTGCCACTCCACATCCAATAGGACAGTTGTTGCCTCCTGTGGAGGAAACTTCCATGCCAGTGCCCACCTCGGGTGATGGGCGGTCATGCCGAGTAGTTCCCGCTTGTCTAGACGATCTAGCTTGATTACCACACCATCTAACTCCCAAGGTGCTGAGTCCCTACTGTCTGTCCATCTTTTCGCCACTTTCATCAATTTGTTCGATGTATCCTGATCCTCTTCGCCTGAGACGACTTCGTTTCCAGCGACTTCAATCCCAATAGAAGTAAGCCATGAGATTATTTCTGAGTCGTAAACGAACGAAGGTGGAGATGGGCTGTCCGGGTGCCTCGTAAGTTCCGAGGGAAACTCTAGGCCGTAAGCCAAGAACGCTAAGTCCTCAGCTCGTCCCTTTCCTGCGTCAACGCTTTTCTGCCTCAGTGAGCCAGCGGCTAAATTTCTCGGGTTGGGGGCGATATCTGAGTATTTTTCTTCAAAGGTTGCTAGGGGCATTACAACCTCGCCCCTGATGTGACAATCACCGTCCCAGGATAACCTATCCGGGATATTCGGAATTCTTCTCACATTCGCAGTTACGTCTTCTCCTCTTGTTCCGTTCCCACGGGTTGCACCTCTTACCAGTCTTCCCCTTCGATACTCAAGAGACAGGGCAGAGCCGTCGAGCTTCGGCTGACAGACGAACCTCCTCCCGTGTATTGTTGTCTGGGACACGAAATGGAAGACTTCTTCCTCTTTGTTGGCCTTATCAAGACTCCTCATTGGGAATTGATGTTCTACCTTTACTGAGCCTGGTGAAGGATCCGAGCCGACCATGGAAAGTTGAGGGTGGTTTGGATCCAGATCCTGTAGTTCGTCCCTCAAAGCGTCAAACTCGGAGTCGGTTATCTCGGGGGTCGCATAGTTGTAATACAAGTTGGAATGGTATGCTAGAAGCTCGGCGAGATGATTAATTTTGAGGATTCTATCCCTCTCTTCGTTGACGTCATCGGCCATGCTCTTCGAGGAGGGGGGAGTGCCTTCAACCTACTCTCTATCTTTCAGAAATATGTCGTCATAGCGTAATAGGCTACAGTGGTGGGCCTGCCAGGATTTGAACCTGGGTCGCGCGACCCCCAGCCGCGAAGTAT
>CAXHBZ010000010.1:0-12545 GCA_964015215.1 uncultured Candidatus Poseidoniales archaeon
CAATTTCCCTCAGAACAGTTAGATTAAGGATTCCTCCCTTTGGGGTTTCCAAACCTGAGTTCTCTCCGGTATAGTCAGCAATCATCGAGACATCAGACCCGGGTTTACCAAAATCCGCCTCGTCCCTAACGAAGATACCGAATCCCCAAATATTTCCCGCTGCGGTGAACTCTTCTCGGAAAACCATGTTTGCATCCAATTCGGGGGACTCCATTTCGTAGGATTCTATATCAATGGGCTCAAATGTTGCAAGGACGCCAGGAATCATCAGAATCGAGAAAATAATTACCGATAGGTGCACCTTTTTCCTCTTCGGGATAAGGTAGTCAGCGACATGTGAGAAATCACGCACGCTGATTGGTCTTTGGGCTTGTATTTGAGTGGTTGTGATAGGTCACAGTCCGGAATCTTTCAGAAGATTCAGCGCCTTTCTCTGTTTTTCTGTGAGCTCTTCTGTTTCCTTTAGGACAAATTCAATATCTAAATCCGAACCTTGGTATCCATGCCCCTGTATCCTCATCCTGTCCCCAATCTTCGTTCTTTCAGGAACTTCGATTTGTATCCTGCTTCCCTTGGGAGTGGTTATCCTGACTTTACCACCTAGGAGAAGTGTTGAGATGTTTACTGGTACCTCCTGAATTATTCTCTCTCCCTCCCATCTCCTCCCCTCATCCGCGTCCAACCTCAGGGTAATCAACAAGTCACCTGACTCACCTTGAGGATGTTCATGTCCCATTTTTCTGAGTCTCAGTTGCTGCCCGTGTACTGCCCCTGGGGGAACTTTAACGCTAATTGTACTGCCCCGGGTCTGGACCCCGGTTCCATTGCACTTTGAGCAGTTCTTAGAGGATCCAAAACTGTCCCCCTCGCATTTGTCGCACCTCTTGAGCCTCCTGTGGGAGAATTGGGCCTCAGTACCTATTGTCGCCTCTTCCAGTGTTACGTCTAGACCTGCCTCAATATCTGCACCTCGGAATGAATTTTTGGGAGGTTTGGAGACAGGTCTCGTCCTACCAGCACGAGAATCAAAACCGAAGTCAGAGCCACCCCTTCCTCCCATGAACTGGGAGATTATGTCGTTGAAGTCAAACCCTGACCCAGAGCCGGAGAATCCACCTCTCCCTCTGAACATATTCTCCATTCTTTTTTTCTGGTCCCAATCCCTTCTGGCATCTGAGGAGCCTATTGACTCGTACGCGGTTTGGATGGACTTGAATCTCTCTTCTGCAGCTTTGTCGTCCGGATTTCTATCGGGATGATACTGCCTAGCTAGCTTCCGATAAGCCCGCTTAATCTCGGCGTCTGTGGAGTCGTTTGAGACCCCGAGAGTCCTGTATGGGTCCTCTGCCATTGTGATATGTCATGGTAGAGGGTCTCTTCAACCTGCTGAGTGTTTTATCGATGTAATAATGGGGTTGCTGGTGGTGCGAGGTGCATGACTGTCGGCTGGGCCGTATTCAGAAACTATGCCGGACATGCGAGGGAAATCAAGGGCGATGTGACTGATTACCCTCGTTTTTTCCTTATGCCCCCGACTTCGCATGTGGAGTCTGATAGCCAAGGAATGAATGTAATTTCTCTTTTGGCCAATGAGCATATTGACTACGAGGTAGAGATGGTGGTCAGATTGGGGGAGAATCTAGAGCCAATAGAGATGTGCGTTGGTTGTGACACAACCAACAGAACTCGGCAGACTTTGGCCAAGGAGAAGGGTTGGCCATGGCTTGAAGGAAAGGGTTTCAAGGGTTCAGGAGTTCTTGGGACTTGGTCCGCATGGGATTCACGAGTAATGGAAATCGGCTTATCGATAAATGGTGAGACAAAACAGCAATCAACCACTGACTTAATGATTCATTCCTTTGACTCGATAATGGACCATCTAAGGAATTGGTACGGATTGAGCCCTGGCGATTTGGTGTGGACTGGTACTCCTGAAGGGGTTGGTCCTATGACAAAGGGAGATTCCATCGAAGCTTGGATGAGAAACCCTGACGGAGAGATAATCAGTAGGCTCAGCGCGGAATGTAAGATTTGATGCCCCTAAAATTGAAAAATATAAGCTCGTCCAGATTCACATGGACGTCGAATACGAATTCAGCCCCGCCTTTACCCTTATGACTGCAAACTTAGGACCTGGGGAGTCCCTGAAAGTAGAGCCGGGAGCCATGGTGGCTCAATCAAGAGGCGTTGGAATGAAGACTGGAATGGGCGGTGGAGGAGGAATCGGTGGATTCCTCAAGAGCATGGCTAAATCAGCTCTCGGAGGAGAGTCCTTCTTCGTTAATACATACACGGCCGGTGATTCTGGTGGATGGGTATCCCTGGCTCCCTCCGCTCCGGGGGACATAATGGAGTTTGATTTAGCCCCCGGAGAGGAGTTCTTCATGCAAGGGGGAGCGTTCATGGCATGCACTCCGAGTGTAGACACGGACACGAAATTCCAAGGGGCCAAGTCGCTATTCTCAAGAGAGGGTGCATTCTTTTTGAGGGCATATGCCCCAAGAGGGGTTGAAGGTAAGGTATTCTACACCTCATATGGGGCTATCAAAGAGATTGGTGTCTCACCCAATAATCCAGTGGTAGTCGATAATGGCCATGTTGTCGCATTTACCTCCGGACTATCATACAATGTTTCCAAAGTTGGAGGACTGGGCTCCGCGATTCTCGGAGGAGAGGGATTCGTCTTAGAGTTCAATGGATCTGGTAAGGTATACATCCAGAGCAGGAATATAGAGAGCCTGGCAACGAGACTGATGCCATTCATGCCCACTGCCAGAAGCAACTGATTATGATAACCTTGAGGAGTGGTGTCCTCTCGCATGCTCATGGAATCTGGAACCCGAAGGGTTACTGGAACTAGCTTAATCGATCACGATGGGTTGATCAGAGAAGGGGATTTTCTACTCCATCAGGATGGATCATTCTCTCCAAGCATTGGTGATGAGGATGTTATTGAAGTGATAGATGGGGGCGACCTTCTAATCACCAGATCTCTCCAAAATTGGCATACACATCTGCCAATGGCACTCAACAGGAGCATGGGAGAGGGCAAGGCTCTGATGGACTGGCTTCAGACCAGTATTTTCCCTAGTGAAAGGAATTTGACCCCGGAGCTGGCGTCGATAGGAGCCAAGGCATCCGTAGCAGAGATGATCTCAGGGGGCACCACATTCGCTTGTGACATGTACCACTTTCCCTCGGCCATAGCGCCGATTGTCGCTGATTCTGGGATGAGGGGGATAATCTGTGGTCCAACCACCGACTGGCCACCAGCTGATGAGGGAGAACAAGACAGTGGTAACGCAATTAGAGAACTAGAGAGTATGATTAAATCGGGCCCACTGGGTTCTGGAAGAGTGGAGATTGGAATCGCCACACATGCCGTTTACACATGTTCAGAGGAGATATTGCGGAAGGCCAGTGAGATGTCCAGAGAATTGGGGGCGAAGTTGCATATCCATACCTCTGAGACTAGGGAGGAAGTCACCCAATGTCATGAAAAGACTGGCATGTATCCCGTAGAATATCTGGATTCAATTGACTACTTTACCGAGGGGACCGTCTGCGCTCACTGTGGATGGGTAACGAAAAAGGAGATGAGGATCCTCGCTAGGAACGGCGCACATGCCGTTCACTGCCCTGTATCCAATCAGAAGTTAGCCTGTGGGGGGACCATGTCTTATCCAGCAATGGTCGAGGCTGGTGTTGACGTTAGACTAGGAACTGATGGAGCCGCTAGTAATAATGGCCTTGATATGAGAGCTGAGGCGAAAGCCGCAAGCCTGATACAGAAGCATGATCATTGGGATGCGACAATACTGGACCCCGTGGAGACGTGGCAACTTGCCACAAAGGGGTCTTCAGATTGGGTCACATGGGACTTAACCGATATTCGAATGCGCCCAAGAGGAAGAGGTGGTAGAAGGGTTCTTTCAAATCTCATTTACTCTGGAACAAGATGCTTGGATGTCTTTGTCGATGGTATTGCAATCCGGAGATCGGGGGAGACTCTTACTCTCAATGAGGAAAGGGTGTCCCTTGACCTTGAAGAGGCGGCCCAGGATTATTACTCAGAGTTATGACGGATTGAAACAGCCGTTGAAAAGTACTGGCATTAACCATCACACATGCTAGACTACTTATTGGCCCCCAGAAAAGATCACAGGGGTTGGAAAACACCCAGTGAAGCATCTAGGATTCTGCTTGTCGTGGTTGTTCTGTCGGTCGCGTATTGGGCTTGGCCGATAACCCAAGGAAATGTGATGATGTGGATAGGGACAATCATGATGGTGTCTACCGCCCTTCTTACGGTTGGATGGTGGTTTCTTTCTCTAGCTGCAAGAGGTAGGGAGCCTAGAAATCTCACATCATCAGTCGGTAAGGTTAGGAGTAAGAAATAGGATACTGGGAGAACTTCGTTCCAATCCTAACAGCATCCATCACACGAGCAACTTGGTCCACAAGGGTCGCAATTACAGCATTCACAAGGCATGAAATAAGGAAAGGGGGTCATTATTTAGAGATGTCTGGTAAATAGCAAGGCTTCTGTCTGTTTCTTGACTAGGCCTGTTGTATCGTATAATCCAATATGACAAGCTCCACAATATACTCTATGTCTTCGCCCTCATCTGTGTGTGAACATCCAGCCCCTCCACCTGTCTCGACCATGACGCTTAATTCCAAGGTATACGAACCAAGACCGTTTTCTCCGCCTTCCAAGCCCTCGATGATATCTGATTTCGATACCCCACTGACGTTGCCTATCAGAGATTCATTGAACCACTCGACTTCCACTGTATGGGATGAGACTCCTCCTCCTGAGTTTTGACCGCTGGCTGTGCCGTTAATTTTGTCATTGGAGATTGTTCCAGTTATAGTATCTGGATCAGGGTTGGATGCCCCTGGTACAGCGCACCCGAATCCAGAGCTGGACTCGTCTTCCGAGTATTGGAGAGTTACCCTTACTCCTACTACATTGAAATCTTCAGAGCCCTCCACGGCGTCTGTATGCATATTGATGAATGTTGATTCACCGTCGTTTACGTATTCCAATCCATCTGCTAAAGTCTCATTATCAAAATTAGCACTGACTGTCCAATCTGCAGAGATTCCGCCATCAGAACTTGGGGAGTCTGGTCCTGAAACAACATAAGCTGTTTCAAAAGCCCCAAATGGGATAATTACAGCCGCAGCCAGAGCACGGATTTTTCTCTTATCAGGGAAATCATATCTGCCTAGGGGAGAAAGCTCCGGGGAACGTATCTTATTCATAACGAAGTGAGTCAGGAACGCCGCTCCCATTCCAGGGATTGACTCGAAAACCTCATCATTTAGTCCCATTAACCTCCATGCAATAACTCCGGTAAGGGCTGCTACCATCATTGCTATTGTGTGGGTCGTATCGGGCTCGTACTTGGCCCATCTGATGATCAAAATAGGGACGAAAATTGATCCCAGTCCATAAACTGCCAAAACCACTAGGGAAAACACAGAGTCTCCCCCTGGAACATAGAGGCCAAAAATGGATATTGCAGTAGCAAAGGCGGCTACGCCTAGAGTGACTGACTTTGTTTTCTTGTGGTCTTGGCTTATTTCTGGCATTACATCGTCTGTAAATGCGGCAGTACAAGCCAAAACCTGACTATCTGCGGTTGACATAGTTGCCGCGAAAATAGAGGCTAGAATCAAGCCGACCCAAAAGGGCCCCAGTGTTTCCATTGCAAGCATTGGGAGGCCGAGTTCCGGATCGAAATCAGAACCGGTGAAAACTACCCTGCTTGATAGTCCGATTATAGTCATAATGAGCAGAAATGGTGTCTGCCAGGCAAAGAACCACAGCATCGCAGTCTTCCTATCCTTGTCAGACCCTAATGTCATAACTCTGGTTACTACCTGAGGCTGACCTGCTACACTAAGTCCTCCAAGGAAGAAGGCGAATGCCCAAAGAGTCACGCCGAATCCCAGATCTGCAGGTACGATACTAGTCAAATTGGCATTCTGTGCCTCCAATCCTGAGTGAAGGCCAGAAAATCCTCCTATCTCTCCCAAAGCTACCCAGCAAAGTAATGTGGAGCCGATAATCATGACGCTTGACTGAGCGGCGTCAGTCCATATCGAGGCCCTGATTCCACCCGCATAGCAGTAGGCTACTACCAATACAAATCCAATGAGAATCCCAATCACTTCAGACCATCCAAGCATGACATAGAGAGCCTTTCCCCCACTAGTTAATTGAGCAGCGGCATAAACTGATAGAAAGAGGATGGATAGAATCGCTGCTAGCTTTGCCTCGGGTGATCCAGTTGCTTCTGAAACAAGAGATGAGAGTGATCTTAGGCCTCGCTCGTTTGCTGACTCCTGTATGAATTTATACAACCAAATCCAAGCCACAATCTGTCCTGCCATGGATCCAAAAGCAATCCAAACTATGGAGTAGCCCATAGTGAAAGTGAATCCGATGAAACCAATGAACATGTATCCCGAATTCCAAGTACTCACTGCCGACAAGGCGGCCAAAGCAGGGTGCATACCCCTACCTGCAACCAGATAGTCGTCAGTGGTATCTTCCTTAACCAGCATGCTAGCAAGACCTATTCCCGCGAATGCAATCATGAATAGGATGAAAGATCCAACTAGAACAAGGTCCATGATGATGTAGTGCATGGGGCACTTGACTATCAACAATGGGATTGAACTAATGACTAACATTTTCTAAAAAAATCTAGGCTAGCTCTAGATTTCCCTTCTCAGAGTCTCCATCAGGGAGTCTGCAACTCCAAGATTACTCAAGCATTCCTGAACCTGCCCCTCGGAGAGGCTTCTCTCGGCATTGGCTATGGAGCCAAGGCATGAAGCCCTATCTGGATAGTCTATTCCTATCCCTCTGGAATCTAGCCTCTTGCTCAGCTCATTCCACTCGGAGTTGACAAAGTCGAGGAGTTCTTTGGCATCTGATACCTCTGATTCAAATACGGTGAGGTCGGATAATAGAGATCTTAGCTCTGATGAAGCATCGGACCACCTCGAGGACTCATGTAATCGTGTTACAAGATCCAATCTTTCTAGCCAATTACCAGACTCGGGGAATCTGCCTTCCAGATTCTTCCTTTGCCGAAGAGCTCTGGTGACCTCGTTGGATGATTCTAACGACTCCCTTACATCCCTGATGATGCTGTCTGATATTCCCTTCGAGAGCGGATAGTTTCCTTCCAAATATGCATTTCTAGAATTTTTCATCATCTCCAAGTATCTTGAAACAACGTTACCCTCCAGTGACTTTATCGCATTTTCAGCGTCTTCGAGAGACTTAGTGGCCTCAACTTCCAATCCTGAAAGGCTCTTGATATGTTCAGGGATATTAGTGGCGATTTGAATAGCACCAATGGGGTCTTCTGACTCTAATGCTTCCTTGGCCGTTTCTAACATGCTAAGTATGCTGTCGGCTGAGTGTCCAGATATATCGGAGATCATCTCCTCGGCATTTTGAATACAATCACATGCCTCTTGCCAGTTATCGATGATATTGTGAGCCTTAAGTTTAGCCGTCCTGAACAGGGTCTCAGCCTCCCTCAAAGATCCCAATTCTGCCTCTCTCAATCCCATATCATATGCCTTCCTTGGTGATTTTGCGATATCGGATATTTCCTCTGCCATTACGACTGATGAGAGGGCGTCTTTCTGTATTTCTTCCAGATCGTCAGATATGGCAATAATTCTTCTTGCCTCACTCTCTGCTTCTTCAATTATCTGGAGTCCTTTTTGAGGATCTTTCCAGCCTATCTCCCTCGCGCTCTTCAATAGAGAACTTGGCTGTTCCAATCCTGTATTCTCTGACCTCAATTTCATCATTGAAAACTCAGCCTCCTCAAGCTTCGCTGAGAACTCTTTCCTGATGTGGTGCATTTCATCTTTCGATAGTAAATCTGGAACCATCGTGTACGAAACAGATGCCAAAACCAGTCCCCAGACATAGTTGTTAGAGTCTAACGCGACTAATGTGGCAAATGCCAAAGCCAATGAAGCGAGACTACTCATGCCCCTCAGTCTGCGAGCAGAAAGTGAATGGCTGAAAATTGATTTCGTTGTTATCCACAAGGAGATTGCGATAATCGTCAACAATACAGATGAGATTTTTTCGTCCGTGGATGTATAATCCGCTCCTGCGAGAGCAATTATACTCGGCCAGAATAAGTTTGATGCGATTCCAATTCTAGATCTCTCCACAGGTCCAAAGTCGATCAAGTCAGAAAGTAATAGTGCGGTTGTGAATAGTAAGAAAACATGCCCTGATCTTGAGAACAATTCATCCTGGCCATCAATTGCCGGCCAAAGCCACCATGCCCCTCCTAAGATAATGGACAGAAGACCCAAGAGAGCTATTTTCTCGACTCGTGCCCTATGCTCGTTGACTACCCTGTTTGGATAGTCGGGCAGTAGAACCATGACTTGTGTGGCGACATCATCTCTCATGAGCTTCACTGAAGAATGTGTGAAACTAGGGCTTCATTGAGTTGACTCCCCAAATGCGGTTTGCCATCAGTGTCATAGCAGCCAGAGTTGAGAAAACTAGAAGAAAAGCCTTGATTTGATAATTAGAATCGTTGTCTTGACCATCTGCGACATTAATTACCCCTGATAATTCAATAGTCCCAGATTCTCCATCCTCAGTCCCTATCCATTCAATACTCATATCCAAATCACCAGTCTTGTCTGGTGTGACTTCTAGTTGGAGTGTGAAATCACCAAACGGGGCCCCTGGCATAAGAACAAAGTCAGAGCATTTTGTCAGATGACACAGTCTTGCCGATCCCACTGAGGAGTATGAATTCTTGGCGAATACAGTAACTATTACGCTGTTTCCTACCTCGGGCTTTTCGGAAAGGGAAGTGTCAGTTACTTCGATTGAGAAACCCAATGGGGGTTCTATTGAGAATTGGAATGAAAGATTGCCAGAATTAGAGCTTGAATCTTCAGCTTGTATGTTTATTGTGTGTCCCCCTATCTCAAGAGGGGGCAATAATGTCTTTTCAGCAGTACTCCAATTTGAATCTTGGACGTAAATCTCGCCATCTACAGATATAGTCCACATGGTATCATCGATACTATCCAAGTCATCAAAAGAATCAGATAGGAAGAGAGTGAGATTATCCCCAAGACGTGGTGGATTTGAGGGGGCCATGACATCTGAGTTAACGAAAAGAGATGGCATTACAACGGGAGCTGATGAGTCCTCCACTAGTACCTCCCATGTTTTTTCGACAGTGTTTCCAGCTTCATCAGAGACGTTCAGCATAACATTCCAGAGGGTGTTCTCTCTCTGCAGGTGCCTCTCTTCAACCGGCATATGCATCCCATTGACTTGGGATCCCTGAGTAAAGGAGGTGGAGAAATGGAGTTCATCATTAGAGAACTGCCTCCATCCTTGGGATTTATTTGAGGTTACGGTTATCGAGACAGGGAGATTTGAAGAGTCGGTGGCAATTATGTCAACATAAAGCTCACTGTCCTGCCTTATCCTAAGGATATCATCGGATACGTTGTGTTCGATTTCTACTCCAGAATTGGTAATCTCTGTTAGCCTGATCTCATAGGTCGGGTTTTCCCCATCGACAATGACGCTTTGATACCATGTGGAGGATGAGCCGTGAGAGTCTCTGCAATTTATTTCGGCACTCAAAACATCTGAGGATAAGAATCCCAAACTCGAGGGGATGATAGTCGTGACCATCTCCTCGTTCTTCGTTTGGGTACCTGATACACTCCCAACAACCGTTCCGTTGTTACTGAATCCCCACTCATATTGAGGGTTTTCCAGTACACTATCTTGACATTCTGAGAAGAAGCTCAGTGGACTATCTAATGGGACTGAAATTGAGTTGCCGCCGGTTCTGTTTACGTTTACATCGGGAGGGTCGTTTTGTCCGATTGCAATCCTAATTGTAGAGTACACTGGAGAGTCTGATCTTTGGACCGAGAAATTTGAGGGATCGCCTGTAATAATTTCCTGCATTGCACTGAATTTTAGCTCCCAGGGGGTTTGAAGAGATACAATCAGTGGGATTTCCTCAACAATGGAGCCAGTTCTTGGCAGATCCAATAGCCGTGTCGATCTCTGATCGGTTGATGCGACTAGATCGGCTGATTCCGCCCATCCCCATCTAGATTCGTTTTCAGAGAGTACTGGTCCGGGGGGAGGAGGGGTTATTGATACATCTAAAGGACTACTGAGGACCAGCAGTCCGTAGTCGAAAATACAACAACCTGCCAGTTCAGAATTATTCCATGATCTGGCAGATAGCAGCAATTGTGAGAATGAGGAAGTCTCATTTACGGTTAGATTGCCGTCATCATCTCCCAGGTATCTATCAATTTGGGTTCTAATTCCGAAGGATTGGTTTGGTAGTAAGTCCGTGCCATAATTCTCTCCGATAGATATCTGCAGTTCCCAAGTCGCATTGACCCCTGAATTGGGAGATAATGGTTCAATGAAGCTCAGTTTTGAGTACCCAGTAATCTCTTTTGGTTGAGTAGTGTCATTCTCTTTGGAAAGTGGTTCAGCGAAAGATGTTGCAGAAATAGAGACAATTGTCATAATTATGAAACATGTGGTCGACTTGGCAAAATTCATTGTCATCACCCTTCGTAGATAATAGTCGATCCTTCGTCGTCCAAGCCTATTGGAATTAGCTTGTTCGCATGTTTCAGTGCACACAGCTTCTCTCTGAAGGACGGTGGGCCATGGACTAGGAAGAATCCCCCTCCTCCAGCTCCCAATAGCTTTGCACCGGATGCCCCCATTGACATTATCTCATCATGTAATTGATCAATTTCAGTTCCCGTTACTCCAGATGATATACCCCTTTTTATCTTCCAAGAATCACCTAACAAGGAGCCTAATTCAAACAGTTTACATGACTTGAGATACTTTTCGGCTAGGTCTGCTTGCGATCTAATTTTCCTCATCCTGAAGAGTTTGTCATCCGAATTCTCTGGTTCTTGTTTCAGAACTTCTGATGCGCTTCTGTGTAGTCCAGTAAATACTAATGTGAACTGATCAGAAATATCCGATTTACAGGAAATATTGAGTGGATTCACATTTACTCCTTCCAGCCCGAATGTGATTGAATTTATCCCGCCATATGCCGCAGCATACTGATCTTGTCTGCCTATTGGTTGCCCTAGGATATCAATTTCTATTGTGCAAGCCTCTTTTGCCAACTGTTCGGGGGATGCGTCGTGGCCAGAGAATTTGTGAAGAGCGTTCAGTAGACCCACTGTGACCGTCGAGGAGGAACCCAGGCCCGTCCCTCTTGATGGGATGTCTGCAATTGTTGTGATCTCGACTCCGGAAGTCACACCTGTAATCCTCATTGCCTCTCTGACCAGTTCATGTCTCAGGTCCTCAAAATTGTCTACAAATTCAAGAGCAGAGTAGGACACTCTTACCTTGTCGTCAAATCTCTTATTGATGATGACATAGATGTATTTGTCTAGAGCAAGTGAAACTACCTTGCCTCCGCCCTCATGGGAATTAGAGAACCCGTCTATATCAGTCCCACCTCCACAAAAAGACGCTCTGAGGGGCGTTCGGCTGATTATCATTGAACATGCCGAGCGGTTCACCACACATCAAGACGACGGTTTATCGACAATATTCCAGAATCTCTTGAATGGCAAGACATATGACCTAGTTGCCACCGGCCTGAAGGGAGAGCAATGTCCGACGTAGTGACCATGGATGACCTTAGCAACGAAGAGATATTGTCCATCCTCGAGGATTCCAAGAGATTGGTGCCTGTGGCCAGAGGGGAGGTTTACCTTCCTCTGCTTGAAGGGAAGGTACTTGCAAACATGTTCTATGAGAACTCAACGAGAACAAGAATGTCGTTTGAGACAGCAATGAAGCGCCTTGGTGGTTCGGTACTAAATTTCACCTCGGTGGGGACGTCAGTGGCAAAGGGTGAGACTCTGTATGACACGATGCAAATGGTTGAGGGGTATGCTGATATTGCTGTCATAAGGCATCCAAGGCAGGGTGCGGCTCAATACAGTGCAGACGCAGTGGATATCCCAATCCTCAATGCAGGAGACGGTGCTGGAAACCATCCTACTCAGACCATGTTAGATCTGTTTACGATAATGGAAGCCCATGGGAATATTGAGGGATTAAACGTAGTTCTGGTTGGTGACCTAAGATATGGGAGAACCGTTCATAGCCTATCTCATGCTTTGGTTCGTTTTGGAGCTAAGTTGACACTGGTCTCTCCTGAGACACTTTCCATGCCTGAAGAGATAGTCAGTGATCTGCGGTCTGCAGGCGCGGAAATCTCTGAGACCTCTGATCTCAATGACTCGATTCCTGATGCTGACGTCATATACATGACAAGAATTCAGAAGGAACGCTTTCCTGATGAAGATGAATACGCTAAGGTCGCAGGAATTTACATGTTGAGCTCTAAGGACATGCACAGTGCCAGAGATGGGATGATAGTGATGCATCCCCTACCCAGAGTTGGAGAGTTGCATCCAAGCTTGGACTCGACCTC
>CAXHBZ010000011.1:0-12541 GCA_964015215.1 uncultured Candidatus Poseidoniales archaeon
TCATCATCTTGGTTATTATCCCGTGCTCTGACGCTTTCTCGCGCATTTTCTCGGCCAGATCAACATCCACTTTGATATCATAATTGTACCTGAATATATTCGGAAAGACCGGGTCTACAGATTTTGATTTGAATTCTGGCAGGCCGAGGAAGTGTGTGCCGATGTATGTCTGCCAATGGGGTGTAAAAATCACAAGAGCATCATAGTCAATCGTCTTCAGTTTCCTTGCAAGCCTGTTGTAGCCCCATCTCAGGGTCTCCCATCCCCCTTCTGACACTGGCTCATTCTGCTCTGGGTTCTCGGCATAAACGACGTGGGGCGGATGAGGAGCGAGGCACCCGAGCACGATTTCCCCCTTCGGCATGTTGTATGAGATGAAGAAATCTAAAGAAAACCTTTCGGAGGAATACCATACTTCATTGATGAGAAATAGGACGGGGGGCTGTGAAGTGGGACCAGCCTCCACTGTGGCCTGTGGCGATTCCGAGTATGATGGGATTCGTTTCTGGCTGTCTCCCCTATCTAGTGGAGTCAGAGTACCTGACAACTGAATCGAAATTCTCGCTTATCGCTCCATTCGGAATAGCGATGGTGGCGTGTTTGGGGATTTGTGTCTTGCAACGCAGGTTTGAGTCCAAGGTAGAGATGTTTCTTGGTGCCTTTTCTTCTCTGCTATTCTCACTTCTTCCACAGCTGATTTTCTTCGTCTGGTTTGTCCCAGTGATACTGATATGGGTCCGTGAGTCAATTTTCGTATGGAGGAAAACCTACCCAGCATTCAGGATAGGTGTGTGGATTGGCCTAGGAGCTGCCTCAGGAGTCTACATGGGAGGAATCTTCGCCTTCAACGTGACTTGATCGCCCCCTCTGAGTATCGATTACCAAGCCTGTGATAAAGAACGCGGGCAATGACACCAGAACCGCGGACCACATCAGCTCATCGTCGAAGTATTGCATGGAAATCCTGACCTCCTTCGTTGATTGTTCAGAATGACAGATCACAAGGTGGGTTTCGTAGATCGTATTTGTTTCGACAACAGCCACTGCTGATTCTCCAGGGGCTATCGTATGGTTGGAATGATGGGTGATTTCCAGCAGATCGTAGAAATCAATCCCCCCTGAGAAGTCCCCTCTGTCAAAGAGATGTGCGACCTCGGTCCTCAAAGTTATGACGCAGATTAGAGCCTCCTCTGGGGGAGTCGGTTGTGACTCGGTTGCCAAGTGCTTCATTTGCACTGTTACAGGGTGAGAAATACTGTGAACCTCCACAGTATCGATAATGAAATCGCCCTCTCCTATCCTGAAATTTGGTACATCCTCATCGGTACCTGGACCGTCTACTATGCCTTGGAACATGAGGGCGGTGCACAGCGTGGTGAATATTACGGCAGTGGAAAGAGACCTTCTGTTCGGCACTAGAGACTTCCATCCAAGAGAGGGCCTGTTCCGAAGCTTTGGTTGCCATCTGTGACAGAAGATGGCACATATCACACCTAGTACCAATCCCGGAATAATGTCGGTGACCCAGTGAATTCCAAGATACTGAATACTGAAGAAGTAAATCCCTACATTGGCCATAACGAATATATCGAGTTCCCTATGTCTCCATTCTTTGATGGATATGCCCAAATCTCGGCAATGGAGCCTGTTGATGATCAGTAGCCCCACTGGCAGGCCGAAATGTAGGCTGGGGAAGCCGTTGTCCATTGGGTCGTTGTTCGTGAAGAATTGGATATACCATGAGTCGTGGTAGAGCAACGCCTCCATGCCGGGGATGAATGAGCTGGTGACTTCCACGTTGAAGAACAAATACATCGGAACTGCTAGGACGTAGATCACGAAGTAGTTCAAAGTGGCCTTATCAGCCATTACATGATCTCTAACCAGAATGAAGTATATCGGGAGGAACCATATGGTAAACAGGTAGACATAGAGATAGTGGAAGGATAGGACATCAGTAAGGAGGTCACTCCTGAGTGCGTTCTGCGCCCAGATGGTGAAATCTCCCTCAATTGAGTGAATCCAATGCGTGTAACCCCCGACTCTGGCCTTGATAGGCTCATTATGGTGATCTATCATTGCCTTGTACAGATACATGACAACAAAAAGCGATATGTGCCACTTATACCCCTTCTCCCTAATCTCCGAAGGTAGTTCTGAGAGCTTCAGGCGCTCTTCTTTCTCATCGCGGGAAAGGAGGTTTCTTAGGGGTATTGTCGAGATTAGAATGAAGGCCATTATCGTGCCGTAGGGTCCGATGGGCCACGACATGCCCCTTGCTCACCATGAGCCAGTCATGAACATTGCACATGATTCACGGTCCGTCTTTGCCATCCATGAGTAGTGCTTCTTGAACCCCGGTGTAAGACACTCCTGCGAATCCGATTACCATAAGCCACTCGAAGAGTGCCGCGATTGACAATGTGGGGTGGCCTAGGTCGGTGCATTCCAGAACGGTATCCATATGGCCAGCTGGTATCGAAAGTGAAAAACCGGCATAAGAAAACACGGATACGGCCAGTGCTAGGAGGGATGCCAGCGAGAATATGGTCCAATTCCTCCTAGAGCCATAAAGCGTAGCAAACCTTCCATCGACCTTGGATATCCTGTGAGCGATGACTGTGGAGAGTATCGCCCAGATAACGGTCCCTCCGAAGATTATTCTTGCCTGAACCATGTGGAGCTCCATGCTCTCGTGCCAAGGAGTGTATGATATCCAAATCAGGCAAATTCCGGAAAATAGCGCTGAGATTGATGAAACTATGTTCAACCCGCTTATTCCCAGTTCGGGATTCTCTTTCGCCCAGACATCTCTCAATAGGTAAAATTGCAAAGACAGTGGCACCGTCAGAATTCCCGTGATGGTGAATCCTAAGGTAAATGCCCAGCCTGAAACAGGGTTGGTGTCGGTGTCAGAGATGAATGGTACGAGTGGGTCACAACCATCTGAAACCCAGAGAATGTAGATCATTGCGAGGGTCAGCATCTGAACTGACACGGCGATTCTGACCAGCCCCCCCAGTTTAGAGGAGGGAATGGGATTGAGCATGTTTTCCGTAATGCCCGTTAGTATTCAATGAATCCCTAACCATCAATACTCATGGCCCCCTTTGGACGCCATGGATGGTCACGAGCTATGGCTGTCTAAATGTCTCGAGCTGGGTTTCTCTGTTGATGCCAGAACATACGAGGAAGGGACTAGGACCTCTCAGGAAGCGGCCGATCAGCTAGGTTGTGAGGTCTCCCATATAGCGAAATCAGTGGTGTTCATCGGAGACGAGTGCGCAGTGGTGGTGATTACATCCGGTTCCAACAGGGTGGACAGGAAACGCAAGCTGAAGAAAATTCTAGGTTACAAGCCCGGAATGGCCGATGCGGAATATGTGAAGGAGAACACTGGCTACAGAGTCGGGGGGGTTCCTCCTTTTGGGCACACGAAGAAGACTCGGGTCTTGATGGATGAGGATTTGATGAAGTATGACACTGTATGGGGCGCAGGGGGGACCGCTCAGACGGTCTTTCCGATTTCTCCGGAGGCCCTACTAATTATTTCGGGCGCATCTTTGGGAGATATCAAACAGTAGTGGAATTATGTCGATTGAGAGATTACTAGGGTCTGCTTCCCGCCTTAGGGATGATGCCGACGAGCTGGGCTCCATACTGGTCGAGGAAGGCTCAGTAGACTGTGTCTATAACCCGCTAAAGTACGCATGGGACATACACGAAAGGTACATTCAAATCGCCGGAGGAAGGGGCGCTAAGACGATTATGCTTGGAATGAATCCCGGACCACATGGGATGGGCCAAATGGGCATACCTTTCGCTGCTACCAGCATGGTTAGGGACCTCCTTGGAATTAGCAACATATCGGTTGAGCAACCATCAACACCCCATCCCAAGAGGCCAGTAATTGGTCTTGAATACCCCAGAGAGGAGGTGTCCGGAACCAGGATTTGGGGGCTCCTTTCGGAGACCTATGGGGACTCAGACAAAATCTTCGAGAGCGTTTTCTTGGTCAATCACTGTCCGCTCATGCTACTGGACGGTGAAAGGGGGGTGAATGTAACTCCCGACAAGATCTTTGGAGAGACTGCGAGAAGGCTTCTTGAGAGGTGTGACGAGCACCTCGAGGAGGTCGTGGAAGCCTTGAGTGCGGACTGCGTTATCGGGATCGGAAAATTCGCAGAGAGAAGGGCCTTGAATGCGTTGAAAGGAAGTGATGTCCAAGTCAAGGGCTGTTGGCATCCATCTCCTGCATCCCCTCTTGCAAATAGGAATGGGGGGGCTGACTGGCGCGAGAACGTTCGTAGGGTGTTGCCCTGAAACAAAGAAAAAAACTGCATCGATTCCTAGTAAACAGTTAAGTCGACTGATGTCCCGTGGAGCCTCATGGACGCAAAGACGACGCCCGAGTACCTAAAATCAAACGCCCAGACCATGCCAAACTCCGTAGCTCTGTCATACAAAGATAACTCCGGAAACTGGGTCAGAATGACGTGGTCGGATTTTCATGATGTGACCATGAAAATGGCAAAGTCACTGATTGCTAATGGTTTCGAGCCCGGGGATAACCTGAGTATCTACTCGTACAACAGAATGGAATGGTACGCCGCTTACGCAGCGGCTAATTTCTGCAATGGAGCTGCAGTGGGGGTTTACCATACCTGCTCACCTGAGGAGGTCGAGTGGGTGGTTGGTAACTCGGACTCAAAGGTAGTTTTTGTCGGGACAAATCCCATGGATAATGGAGACCCTGGAAAAATGTGCACGAAGCGTCTGGAGAAGGCAATGCCCTCGTTGGAAAAGGTAGAGATGGTCGTTTCAATGGCTTCCATGGAGGCCATTGATCACCCGAAAGGACAAGACTGGGAAAGTTTCATGTCCATGGGATCGGAAATTTCTGATGATGCAGTTATGGAGAGGATTTCAGGAATCAAACCATCTGATACAGCTGCACTTATCTACACCTCAGGGACAACTGGAAACCCAAAGGGAGTTGTTCTTACCCACGATAACTTCGACTATGAGTTGGAGTGTATCGGAAAGCTAGCCAAGTTCAATCCCGGAGATGGGTATGTTTCATGGCTTCCTTGCGCCCATGTGTTCGGTCAGGTTGCAGATAATCATCTCTGGATCAGAGATGCTATGCACATGACTGTTGTTGACAATCCTCTACACTCAATTGACTACAGCAAGGATGCGAAGCCCGCTCTTTTCATTGGGGTCCCGAGAATCTACGAAAAGGTCTACAGTAACTTAGTTGCAGGACTTCCTCCAACATGGCTACTCAGCGTTCCAATCCTAGGCGGGATAATCAAAAAGAAGGCAAAAGCGAAGATTGGTTTCCCAAATGTCAAGTTCGCAGTTACTGGAGCCGCTCCGATTAATCCGGATATCCTAAGGCTATTCTCCAAGCTTGGAGTTCCTCTTTTTGAGGGGTACGGCATGACTGAGACCACTGCTGGTGCCACCCTAGGATCTCCAGCACACAATAGGATAGGGTCAGTAGGGAAGCCGTTTGATGGAACTGGACTTAGAATTGCGGACCCTGATGAAGATGGAAATGGAGAGATCCAGTTCAGTGGAAGGCACATCATGCCGGGTTACTACAAGGACCCGGAGGCCACAGCTGCCACAATGACAGAAGATGGTTGGCTTAAGTCAGGAGATTTGGGCAAGATGGACATGGACGGATTCGTTTACGTCACAGGTCGACTGAAGGAAATCTATGTGAGTTCAGCTGGAAAGAACATAGCCCCGTTAGTTATCGAGGAGACGATGAAATCCATCCCTATTGTGTCTCAATGCATGCTGATTGGAGACAACAGAAAGTACTGCAGTGCCCTCCTCACACTTGATGTTGGTGCCATTCTTCGAGACGTCCATGGCCTAGATGGTGCCACGGAAGTTCCAAAGGACCCTGCAAAACAACTCGCGAAGCTCGCAGAGCTGGGGCACGATTTATCTGAATACACCTCAGTAGGCAGTGAAACATACAAGCAACTAGAGGCGGCAGTGATGGAGCTAAATGGGAAGTTTAGTAACCCAGAGCAAGTGAAGAAATTCACAGTCCTACCTCGCGATTTAAATGTGGATGAGGGAGAGCTGACCCCGACCCTGAAAATAAGAAGGAAGCAGATTCGAGAGAACTGGTCATCTGAGATAGAAGCTATGTACTCCTGAGGTCATTGAATGAGTCCTGAGGCATGGGCCGCTTTGGCGGTCGTGTTCATGCTCGGGGCAATGAGTCCCGGGCCTTCCCTTGCTGTAATCCTAAGCAATACAATGTCAGGCGGAAGGCGTCAGGGGATCGCCACCGGACTCGGCCATGGGATTGGGTTTGGGATATACGCATTCCTCGCAGCACTTGGACTGGCAACCGCGCTATCTGTGCACGAGGGGGCCCAATTGGCCCTCCACTGGGGGGGAGTCGCGATCCTCTTATGGTTGGGACTCAAATTCATCAAGAGCTCACTGGGCGGTCCTGTATCTCCTGATGGGGTTCAGGAGAGTAACTCATCCGAGGCCAGTGGCTTCTTTCAAGGGTTCATGATAGCGTTATTCAATCCCAAGATTCTAGCTTGGATGCTCGCACTCTATGCTCCCTTTATTGAGGCAGATGTGAGTATTGAAACCCTTCTTGGGATGGGGGCACTCGGAATGACGATAGACGGAACATGGTACGTCACCGTTGCTACTATTCTGAGTTCAGGAAATGGCGTCAATAGGCTCAGATCAAATGCTCATCTGATAGATGGCTCCATGGGGATCTTAATGTTCATTTTCGCAGGATTGTTAGCCAGTGGGTGGTTCTGATTAAAGAATAACGAATGGTAGTTGTAGTAAAAATTCCAAGGCTAATGCCAGAGCCGTTGACTCCACGGCTGAATCCTCGTATGGCTTACTATTCGGATTGACTATTCTCTGAAGCTCCCCTGCATCGAACCAGAAGGTGTTGCAATCTGGACAGCCGTCTATCTCTATGGGCTCCATATCCGTGCCGTTTATTCTCTTGAAAACAATATTCCTCACTCTCATCCTCGATTCGCAACAGGGGCAGGCCAAATCGATATCGCCGCTATCGCTGGCGAAGGCCTCGTGCATCTTCTTCAATTTGCTTTCAGTCATGGAATTCTCCGCCGCCTCCGCATTCAGGAGCATGCCTGAACAATCAGGACAGTGGGAGATGCCATGATCAATGAATGCCGAACGGGTCTGTTCGGTATGGGGTACCAGCTTGGATCCGTCCCTCGGGCACAACATCACACTACCTCGTTGTTGCTCACGAGGTTGGGTTATTCAATTATGACCCGAATTATTCCACTTAGGCTAATTAATAGCCATGTTTCATATTTCCGGGTCTTCCGTCGGCTTCATGGCTAGTGGTGCTATCCGGATGGCATGGGAGGTGACCAGTTGCCCCTTCGGGTTATCACCGCGGCCGCCATCTTCGATGGTCATGATGCGGCCATAGGAATATTCAGGAGGATTCTGCAGAGTCAGGGATGTGAGGTCATTCACCTAGGCCATGACAGGGGGGCCGATGAAGTGGCCAGAGCCGCAATCCAAGAGGATGCTCACGCAGTTGCAATCACATCATATCAGGGTGGTGCGGTTGAAATGTTCACTCATACCAGCGACATACTCGAGCAATCCGGGTTCGGGCATGTGTTCCTATTCGGAGGAGGAGGAGGTACAATACTTCCCCATGAGATCGATCATCTGAAGGATTCTGGCATCGCTAGGATATACTCGCCTGAGGATGGCAGGACCATGGGCTTGGTTGGGATGGTGAAGGATGCCATGGAAGAAGCGATGAAAATTGACCTGATGGAAGCCTCTAGATTTGAATCCCTGACGGAGTCGATCTCAGCAGACGACCATGGATCAGTTTCCAGATTGCTTACTATGGCAGAGAATTCCACCGTTGAGGAGTTTGAGCAGGCGCTCAGGAGAGTTCGCTCAGTAGAGGACTCTGAGGAGTGCCCGGTTTTGGGGGTCACAGGGACAGGTGGTGCAGGAAAATCTAGTCTGATGGATGAGGTCATGCTTCGAATAAGAAGGGATAATCCAAATGCCAAGGTAGCACTGCTAGCTACCGATCCCACTAGAAAGAAGACTGGTGGAGCATTGCTTGGCGACAGGATAAGAATGAATTCCCTCTCTGATTCAAACTTATTCATGCGGTCCTTTGCCAGCAGGAACAGTGGCCGTGAAATTGCTGACTGCATAGGAAAGGCAGTGAAAGTTTGCAAGGCAGTGGGGTTCGACTTGGTAATCGTAGAAACCAGTGGAATAGGTCAAGGCAATGACGCGATTACCGAGGTCTCAGATGTCTCGATGTACGTCACTACCCGGGAATATGGCGCTCCTAGTCAGCTGGAGAAACTGGCAGCTCTAGATTTCGCAGATATTGTGGTACTGAACAAATTTGACAGGGCCGGAGCTGAAGACGCTTTGGTGGAGATTAGAAAACAATTCCAGAGAAACAAAGAGGCATTTGACGAAAGTCCGGAATCCATGCCAGTCATACCCACTATAGCAAGTCAGTTTGCAGATGCAGGTGTGGACAAGCTCTGGGAGGCGATTTCCAATATACTCAACGAAGAACACGGGTGTAGTTTCTCAGCGTCTGAGCCCAGGCTAGGCGTAGACGGGCTGCCGACTCGAGAGGCTCCTATCCCCCCAGAAAGGCAGGGGTACCTGGCAGAAGTCGCATCAACAGTCCGAGGATATCATGACAAGACCAAGAAGGTCAGTGATTCAGTTAGGCTAGTTCAGCATCTCGAGGCCTCTGCAGAGCGACTGAAAAAGTCCGGAAAGGTGTCTTCTCTTGAGGACTTAGAGAGCGAGGCCTCAGAAATCAGAGACGCCGTCCCCCCTGAGGCTTGGGAGTCCTTGGAGGGATTCGAGGACATGGCTGAGGCCTATAGATCAGGAGAAGCGAGCTACACAGTCAGGGGCAGAGAGATCCCAGTAAAGACTACGCATGAGACAATGTCTGGGACCAAGGTCCCGCGTGTGGCGCTTCCCACATCCGAGGACTGGGGAGAGAGGCTTGAGTGGATTCGCAAGGAGAATGCACCCGGGTCATTTCCCTTTACAGGAGGAGTTTTTCCCTTCAGGAGAGAAGACGAGCTACCTGTCAGGATGTTTGCGGGCGAGGGCAGTGCCGAGAGAACCAACACGAGGTATCACTTTCTCTCCAAGGGTCAAGACTTCAATCGCCTCTCAGTTGCCTTTGACTCACCTAGCCTGTATGGAAATGACCCACAGGAACGCTTGGATATTTTTGGCAAGGTTTGCGAGTCAGGAGTAAGCATAAGCACAATCGATGAGATGGATATGCTGTTCGAAGGGTTCGACCTTTGTGCCCCGAACACCTCTGTTAGCATGACTATCAATGGGAACTACTGGTGGCACCTTGCCGCATTCTTCAAAGTCGCAATCAGGCAACAGATGCGGAAGTTCGTGGATTTGGAAGGCAGGGAGCCCACAGAAGCGGAGGCATCCAAGATTAGATCTGACACGCTTTCGACCGTTAGAGGCACGGTGCAAGCTGACCAACTGAAAGAGGCCATGGGCCAGAACACCCTAGTTTTCAATCTCGACACTGCACTGAAGATGATGGGCGATGTTGCCGAGTTCTACGTTGACAACAACGTTCGAAATCACTACTTCGTCAGCATCAGCGGATACCATATTGACGAAGCGGGGGCTAACCCAATCACGCAATCCGCCCTCACACTTTCCAATGGGCTAACTTACGTTGAACTGTTCAAAGCAAGGGGCCTGGATGCTGACAAGTTCCTGCGTAACTTCTCATGGTTCTTCTCCAACGGAATGGATCCCGAATATGCGGTGATTGGGAGGGTTTCAAGGAGAATATGGGCCATCGCGATGAGAGACCTATACGGCGTAGGCGATAGGGGCCAGAAGCTGAAGTATCACATACAGAGCAGTGGGAGATCTCTCCACTCTCAGGAGTTCACGTGGAACGACTACAGGACTACTCTTCAAGCGCTTTACGCCCTCTCTGACAATGCAAACAGCCTCCACACAAACAGCAAAGACGAGGCCTTTGGGACCCCAACGGAGGACACTGTGAGGGATGCTGTTGCTATACAGCTAATCCTAGCTAAGGAATACGGTTGGCTACGTAATGAGAACCCATTACAGGGGTCATTTATCGCCGAATTCCTGACTGATGAGGTAGAGGAGCAAGTGCTCAGGATTTTCGAAGAGATGCACAGCAGAGGAGGAGTCCTTGGGGCATTGGAAGTCAACTACCAAAGGAATCGAATCCAAGACGAAGGGATGGTATACGAGCACCGGAAGCACACTGGAGAGACCCCGATTGTCGGGGTAAACACATTCACTGACCCAAATGCTGAGTCAATCTCAGCGGAGAACTTCGATGTCGAGGTGACTAGATCAGACGAGAGCGAGAAGAGAATGGTCATAGAGCGAAATATTGCCTTCAAGAAGAGCAACTCAGCGGAGGCCGTAATTGGTATTGAAAAGCTGAAGGAAGCCGCTAGGAGTGGGGAAAATCTGTTCGAAGTGATGATGGAAATAGTTGACTATTGCACCGTTGGACAGGTGACTCAGGCCTTGTTCGAGAGTGGCGGTAAATTCCGAAGGAACATGTGATTGAATCACTGTGAAGCCTTGAACGCTTGAACAGCTACTAATCCCGCCAGGAATTGAGGACCCAGATGGATCCAAAGGTCGGGAGCTTGTACCGCTCCAGAGACGAACAAAGCACCGGTTACTGCTGGATTAAATGAGCCCCCGGAAACCTCCCCGACAGTCAACGCACCTGCAAGAACGACAAATGCAATCGCGGCTCCGAAGTAGCTATTGCCCTGAGTGGCCTCACTAGTAGCGACGTTCAGAATTACATAGACTAGGGCGAATGTGTAGAGAAATTCTGCCGACGCTGCATTAGTTGCATCCATATCAATGGGCGTGACAGATGTCTCTGAAAAAAGGAGTTCCTGGGACACTAAAGCGGCCAGTATTCCTGCCAATACTTGGGCTACAATATATGGGGCGACGTCATTTTTATCACAAGCCCCCCTGATCCATACCGCAACGGTTACTGCCGGATTGAAGTGGGCTCCAGAAATATGACCCACAGCATAAATCATAACCATCAAGGTCGCTGCAATGGCAAAGGGGGCATATTCTCCCGCAGAGCCATGCACAGCCGCAGTGCAGATTGTCAAGGATAAGAAGAAGGTCCCGATAAATTCGGCAGTCAATTTGGAGTTCATGCTAGTGTCGCTCATGAATGACGTCCGGGGTGAGAGGGAGATAAATCTAGCCTCAGTTTTGGCATTTTGGACAGTAGAATGTCGAGCGATTTGATTGGACGATTCTCCTTATCGTTCCTTCGCACCCTGAATTGGTGCATTTTTCCCCCTCCCTTCCATACGCCCCAAAATGATGAGGGAAATAGCCCAAGGAATCATCTCCATCAACACCTCTGAAGTCTTGCAGGGTGGAGCCCCCCGCATCTATTGCCTCAGTAATTACCGCATGTGTGTTGTAGGTTATCCTCTCCACTCTCTTGGAAACCCCTGACACACCAGCAACATTGGATGCAGTTCGACGGGGAGAGACTCCCGATCTATGGAGGATTTCACAGACATAGATATTTCCAAGTCCCGCGACTATCCTTTGATCTAGTAGTGCGGATTTTATTGGTGTTCTTCTCCCTCTGAGAGATTCTGCCAAGTCCGCTGGCGTGAGGTGATCGGGTGTTGGCTCGGGACCTAAGTTTGAGATGAATCGGTTCTCTTGCTGAAGCTCGGTTTGGAAGCAATCCATTATCCCGAATCTCCTATGGTCGGAGTATACTGCTTTTCCGCCATCGTCAAGATGGGCCACAACCCAGTCATGCGGGCCGTCTCCCGACCCAATCACAGCACCATGAGAAAACCTCCCCGGACTGCCCTTTCTTCCCTCGCCAATTAGAGTCCATCTACCACTCATTCCTAAGTGACTGAGCCATGTTATACCATTATTAAGACGTATAAGAAGATACTTAGCCCTCCTATCTATCGAGGTAATTTCTGAACCCTCAATTGACTCCTTGAAATCGTTGGGAAACGGGAACCTCAGATCCATTCTTCTTAACTGGAGGTCTATCACCCTCCTCCCTACCAGATGGTGAGTCAATCCCCTCCTCACAGTCTCTACCTCGGGTAACTCGGGCATGGCATTTCGTGTGCAAGAGGCTCAAAGATAGTATCTATTGCAGAACGTGCAATTGAAGAAAGCTAATACCAAGAATCCCAGTAGGGGCATCATGGAGGAGGGTAGGCCCGAAGAGTGGTGGGGAGGCCCCGAAGATTCTGGTTCACAAGGCGTTCTGACAGGAACTCCAAATGGAGGCACTGGGGAACAGGGCCAGAGTGGACCCTATGTCCAGCCGATGATGATGATGCAGCCTAGCAATGACGAGGCGACGTGGAGTATGGTACTTGGAATTGTAACATGGTTCTCTTGGATCTGTCTCTTATACACATCTGAC